>JAIRPR010000015.1 GCA_031256895.1 Coriobacteriaceae bacterium | reverse complement strand
ACCGTTGAGGCAAGGCAGATAAAGGAACAGGCAGAAGCCATGGTCATCCAGATGCAGGCCATCCTGGATTCCTTGGATGCGGAAGCACGTGAGCTGCTGGAGCAGGAACAACGCGCCGCTGCAGAGGCTGAAGCCCGTGCCCGACAAGAGGAATATGAACGGCAGCTGAGGGAAGAAGCCGAGCGGAACAAGAACAACAACAACAACAGCGGTTCCGGCAGTACAGGCGGCGGCTATACGCCCGGAACCGACATCCCCCCCAATGGGTCGGTCGTCGATTACGCTGTCAGCAGGTTGGGGTGCCCCTACGTGTGGGGGGCGACCGGGCCGAACTCCTTCGACTGTTCAGGCCTTACCTCCTGGTGCTACAACCAGACGGGCGTATGGATAACCCGTACCACCGAGACCCAGAAGGCGGCCGCACGGGCAGTGCTCCCGGTGGGCGAAGCCCAGCCGGGCGATGTGCTGTACACCTATGGCCATGTGGGCATCTGCACGCAACCGGGCGGAGGCGAGTACATCCACGCCCCTCAGCCGGGCGATGTGGTCAAATACGCCAATTGGGCCCAGTTCTGGTGCGCCCTGCGCTTCTAAGCCCGATAACCGCAACGACAAGAAAGGGCGACAGGCTGCTCCAGGCCTTCCGCCCTGCGCGCCTAGCGTTTAGGGAAGGCCGAGGGCAGCTCCACGGAGTCTATCAGGTCCAGCAGCTCTTGGCGGTTATGGACGGCGAGCTTTTGGTACAAGCGGTGCATGTGGGTGTTCACGGTGCCGCGTGAGATGTAGAGCTCCTGTTCGATACGGGCACCCGAGCGGCCTTTGGCCAGCAGCAATAAGACCTCGGAACCCCGTTCGCCGATGTCGTGCTCTTCCGCGAGCAGGGCGACCTTCCTTTCCAGCGAATCGCCTTCAGAGGCCTCGGCCTCATTTATGGGCATGCGTGCCCGTTGTCGGGTGATCTTTGCGATGTCGCGCTCGGTCAGCGTGAGCGTATGGGTGACAATCATGACAAAGACCAGGCTGAAGCTCAACGCGGTGGTCATCTGGAAGTCGAATTCCAGGTTGCGCCCGAGCTCTTGGGCAGCTAAAGCCCCCACCAGCACACCCCCCGAGACCGCCGCCCGTCCGAAGCCGAACACCCGAAACGGGGGCAGGTTGAAACGGAAGGAGATGTCAGAGAGCGTCGTCCAGTTCATTATCTCGAAACAGAGGTAGCCAGACATGGTGAAGGTCCACGCGATGGCAGGGTCTATCTCAAGGAAGGGGAACAGCAAGCAGCCGACAGACATGAACACCAGCACCGGCCGGTAGGTGAAGGCCAGGTCGAGCCTTTTGCTGAAGAAGAGCACCACCAGGGTGATGCTGCCGGCTATCAGCGCGGAGAGCAACAGGGTGATGCCGTTCGAGGCCATGGCGCCATCATGGGCTATGGCCGGTGTGAGTGCATGCATCAGCGAGACGGCACAGCCGAACACGGTGGAGCTGACCACCAATTTGAGCATCAGCCGCTTCCAACTGAGGCCAACGGTCTCCAAATGCCATCCGGAAGGGGCATCGCCTTCGTCAAGCCCGTCCTTGGCGGCATCCCGCAGGCCATCCCCGAAGGCGCCCTTTTCCTTTGGGTGCAAGCTGTGCTTTTCCTCATGGTTCTTGGGGGTGCGCAATCCCCCCTCCGCATCCCCGTCCCGGGCACCTCCTTCCTCCTTGAGCCTTCGTGGGTCGCAATAAGCGAACAGCACCAGGGAAGAGGCTATGGGCAGGACGGTCAGGACGGCCAAGAGAACCATCGAAGGCAGGAGCACTATCAGGGGCACGGGCAGGATGGCCACTATGAAGGCGACCGAGGTCTCTGCAGCAGCGACCGGCCCTCCCAAACAGCTGTAGACGCGCCCCCAATAAAGGACGAAAAGGCCAGACCCCAAGCCGGTGGCAAGCGCGGCCATCCCCAGTGCTGATATGCCGGAAGCCCCCACGGTATCGGCGAAAGGAATCAAAGAGGTGCCTACGATAGAGAGCACCGCCGGAAGGGCGCGCCCCACCGGCAGCGCCATCAGGGCGTCGCAGCGCGCATCGGCAATGCCTCCCGCTATGAGCAATGCCACCAAGGCTACCAGCGAGAAGATATACAGGGTGTTGATGAGTCCTGCCGAATCGCTCTGCCAAAGCAGCAGGCTTGGGCTGAATGCCGTGTATATCCAGGTTCGGCTGAAAGCAAAGCCCGCGACACGGGGCGAGAAAGCCTCGTGTGAGAACTTCTTGAACCGCAGCAGGGAAAAGCCTGCCGGTTCAAGGCTGGCGTCCTTGCCGTATCGCGCCATGGGATCCTCCCCTTTCCTTGGGAGCCTACGGGTTGCGCTCCCGCACAATCACGGGCTGTGCCTCCGTGGGCCTGACAGCTTGTTTTCTTTCAATGCTATTGTATAGTAACATCGCCTTCTTTTTTAGGGGCCAAAGCCCAAGGGCGCTCTGTCGGGGGGTAGCTTCCTGCGGTTTCCCGTGGCCCGGTTTGAATACATACGTTTTTTATGACAGCCGACCCCTTGTTTTCAAAAGCCCTCGGGTCTTATCATAAGGTTCGCCTGAGCGCTTGCAGTGCGAAGTGTTGTATCCTAAGCGAACCACAACGGCGCCGGCCTCTGCTGCCCGTAATAGACATGAGGCGCAGACGGACAGGGGCGGCGGCGGTGCCGCCATGGCTGTGGTGCGGACATCATGCAGGAACGCCGGGGCTGCCGTCAAGAACGACGGCGAAGGCAGTGCGGATGCGAGCGCGGCAGTATCCGGGACGAGAGATCGTGAGTAAGAGAGGAGGCCCTTGAGCTTGTGCGTTTTCAAGCATCACCAAGAAGCAAGCAAGTACGAAGTGCAGGATCGAACCACCAGATGCAGTACCGAACCACCAGAATCTAAAAAGAGAGGGAGGGATAACCAGTGAAGAAATTGAATTTGTCTCGCCGTAGCTTCGTGAAGATGGCCGTGGCCACGGCCAGCGTCGCTGCGCTTTCGGCGGGCAGCCAGACTGCCGCCTTGGCGGACGTGGGCGAAGGAGCCCCGGCCGACACCGGCGAAGTGAAGCGCATACGTACCGTGTGCCGTGGCTGCGGCAAGATGGAATGCGGCGTATGGGTCACCGTGCAGGACGGCAAGGCCATCCGCGTCGAAGGCGACCAGTCCAGCTTTACCAGCAACGGCAACTGTTGCACCAAGTCGCAGGCTTCCATCCAGGCCTGCTACCACCCCGACCGGCTCCGTTACCCCATGAAGCGCACGCGCCCCAAGGGCGAGGACCCCGGTTGGGAGCGCATATCATGGGACGAGGCCATGAAGATAAGCGCCCAGAAGTTCCATGAGGTGAGCGACAAGTACACCGGCACGGGCATCTTCACCATGAATGGCACGAGCCGTATGTGGGCCATGGGCGGCTATGCAACGCTGGCCATCGTCACCGGCGCCGTGAACCACCATGTGGCTTCCTGCGTGTGCAAAGGCCCGCGCTTCCTGACCACGTCCACCACCGACTCCTATGCCTCGAACTGGATGACCTCGGCCGAAGAGCCCCGGGTCTATGTGGAATGGGGCGGCAACATCGAGTATTCCAACTACGATGATTCCTGCCGCAACGTGGTGAACGCAGCCATCGGCAAGGCCGACACCTTCATCATCATCGACCCTCGCATGACCGGCATCGGCAAGGAAGCGGATTATTGGCTGAACATTCGCCCCGGCACCGACCAGGCAATAGCCTTGTGTTGGGCGAAGCTCATCAACGACCGTGGCCTCATGGACGAGCTGCACATGAAGCGCTGGACCAATGCTCCTTTCCTGGTAGTCGAAGACATGGAGCCTTCCGGCGGCTGGATGATAGACAACTCGGGCTGCCACGACATGAAGACGCGCCTGTTGAAGGAGAGCGACGTCGTGGAAGGCGGCTCGTACCAGAAGTTCTTCGTGCATGACGCCACCAAGGCCAAGGACGGCAAGACCGGCAACGAGTCGCTCTCGTTCTACGATGTGCGCATCGGCCAATGGGACGGCGAGGCCATCACCATGGCCGACGCCTACAAGAACGGGCGCGTAGCCAAGCAGGGCACGGCCTGGGAAGGCTGGCTGCCCGAGCCCACCAAGTTCAAGAGCATCGATCCCGACCTGGTCTGGGAAGGCGAGGTCACCCTGAAGGACGGGCGCAAGGTAAAGGCCAAGAGCGTGTGGTCCTATTTCGTGGACATGCTGGCCGACAAGACGCCCCAGTGGGCCCAAGAGGTCACCGGCGTCGATGCGGCGAAGATAGAAGGCGCCTGCCTTGCTTGGGCGACACGTCCCGCAGGGGCAGACCACGGCAACGGCGGCCTCCATGTCAGCCTGGCCATGGACCAGAACGGCAACAACTACCAGACCCTGCGCTCCATCATGATGCTCGTGCACATGACCGGCAACATGGACATCCCCGGCGGCAACCGCGGGCCCACACACGCTTATTTCAACGACGAGTGCTGGCTGCCCTATGCCTTTATCGGAGGTCCCTGGGAATACGCCTACAAGGACATGAACGCCGAGGTCTTGGAGCTTGCCGACCCCATGGCGCCACCGAACAGCTATGAGCGCAACGCTGCCATCGTGGGCGGCGACGACTGGCCGATGACCCGTTGGTACGGCCAATGGTCGAACCCCAACAAGATATGGGAGGCAGTGCTGACCCAGAAGCCCTACCCCATCGTGGCAGGTGCGAACGATTCCGGCTCGTTCATGAACCAAGGCCAATCGGGTCCTGCCTGGGAGGCCATGAACAAGCTGGAGTTCTGGATGGAGGCCAACCTTTGGCATCATCCGACGGCCGACTGCGCCGACATCCTGCTGCCGGTGTACCACTGGCTCGAGATGCGCTGGCCGCGCATCAGCCAAGGCCCGCACTGCGGCCTGGGCATGAACGTGCCCTGCGTGGAGGCCCCGGGCGACTGCAAGGACGACCCCATGTTCATGAAGGCCTTCGCCCAGGCCTACGGCTTCCCCTGGAGCCTGCGCGACCTCGGGGCACCGGTAGGCCCCGAAGACCCCACCACCCTTGATGCCTGCGAGCATATGTTCGAGCTGGCGCAGCAGATGTCCACGCCCACCGGCGAGAAGCTGCCCTTCAAAAGCTACATGGAATTCGAAGAGGACTTCCAGAAGAACGGCTGGCAGAACGCCAAGAAGGTGTATCCGAAGGTCATGGGCACCTACCGCAGGTGGGAGACCGGCTACTGGGTCATCAAGTCAACGGTAGGGCGCGCCGACGGCATCGCGGGCCTCAAGGTGCCCGGCACCGACGAGACGCGTCGCTTCGGGTTCCCCACCCCCACCGGCAAGTTCGAGATATGGCCAACGGTCATGGAGCGTTATGCCATAGGCGGCATCGCCCAGAAGGGCGCCAACGGCTATACCACGGGAGGCATCGCCAACGGCGGCAAAGGCCTGACCGACCACGAGTGGATAACCCAATGGCTGGTACCTGAGTACCGCGAGCCGCTGGAAAGCCCCGTGCGCGACCCTGAGCTCTTCAAGGAGTACCCGCTGCTTGCCACCACCGGGCGCCGCATACCGGTGTACTTCCATTCCGAGCACCGCCAACTGCCCTGGTGCCGCGAGCAATGGCCGGTCCCCCGTATCGAGATGAACCCCGCAGATGCCGCAGAATTGGGCATCGAGCAGGGCGATTGGGTCTGGATAGAGACCAAATGGGGCAAGATCCGCGAATGCGCCGACCTGTACTACGGCATCGGCAAAGGCGTTGTGAACCTCGAGCATGCCTGGTGGTTCCCCGAGCTTCCTGCCCCGAACCATGGTGAGGAGCTCTGCAACTGCAACCGGCTCATCAACCCTGACAACGTGGATCCCATCATGGCCTCGCCCTGTATGCGCGGCTTTGCCGTGAAGGTCTACAAAGCCACGCCGGAGAACAGCCCCGGTGGCAACCCTGTCCCCAACGTCGACGGCATCGAGATAATCCACGATTCCTCGGATCCGCGCCTGAAGGAATGGCTGCCCGACTATTCATTGAATAGAGGTGATTACTAATGCAGAACGTTATCGTTACCGACCTCAACCGGTGTGTCGGCTGCCTCGCTTGCAGCGTTGCCTGCAAATCCGCCAACAGCGTGCCGATCGGCTCGTTCTGGAACAAGGTGCTGCGCATAGGCCCCAACCCCAAGACCCCGGGGGCACAATGCCCCGATGTCGAGATGTACTTCCTGCCGGTCGGCTGCCAGCACTGTGAGACCCCCGAATGCGTGGCGGTATGCCCGACAGGGGCCAGCCATAAGCTTGCAGACGGCACCGTCCAGATAGACAAGGCGAAGTGCATCGGTTGCCAATTCTGTGTGATGGCCTGCCCCTACAACGTGCGCTACCTGAACGAGGAAGAAGGCGTCATCGAGAAATGCACCCTGTGTGCACAGAAGATATCCCAAGGCGAGCTGCCTCAATGCGTCGAGCAGTGCGGCGGCCGTGCGCGCTTCTTCGGGGACATCGAGCAAGGCATAGAGAACCTTGAAGGGCCTGGCGAGCCCGGTGCCTTCGGCAAGGACAAGTCTTACGAGACCATGATAACCACCCGGGTGAAGCTGGGCGACTACGTGCATCCCTTCGCCCAGAACGAGGTGCACAAGCTTCCCAATGTCGGCAACAAGCCGGCCTTCGCCTACATCTTGCGCGATCGCCAATGGCGGGGAAAGGAGTAGGTCATGGAACTGCAATGGGAGCTCATACTCTTCACCACCTTTATTGCGTGGTCAGCGGGCCTTTTCGGGGCTCAAGCCCTTGCGGCTGCCTTCGGGCAGGCGAAAAAGGCCCAGTTCGCCTCTTGGATAGCGGCGGCAGTCCTGCTGGTCGTCGGGGGCATAGCGGTGTTCTTCCACCTCAAGCACTGGGAGCGCATCTTCAACGGCTTCGGCAACCCCACCAGCGGCATCACCCAAGAGCTCATCGCGCTTTTGGCCTTGGCGGTGGTGGCCATCGTGTACCTGGTGGCCGTCAAGCGCTCTGAGGACGGGGGCAGTGTGCCGAAATGGCTGGCTTGGATAGCGGTCATCGTCTCTGCGGCTACGGTCATCGTGATGGCGCATTCGTACATGATGGTGTCGCGCCCGGCTTGGGACAGCTTCGTCTGGCTCGCCTATGTGCTGGGGAACTCGCTGGTGCTCGGCCCTGCCACCCTGGCGGTCATCGCGGCAGTGACGGGCGAGGCCGACTTCAAACAGCTGGGCCTTTGGGCTTTGATAGGCGCCCTGGCAAGCCTGCTGTTGGCTTTGGCCTATGCTGTGAGCATCCAAGGAGTAGGCGCCGCGTTCACGGATGTCGGCCTTTATTTCGACCCGACCCATCCCACCAAGGTCATGGCTGATGCCAATGCCACCCTTGCCGATCAAGCCTTGCTCTTATGGCTTGGTGCGGTAGTGGTGGGTGCAGCCCTTCCTGCGGTCGGCGCCCTTGTTGCTTGGAGGAAAAACGATGCCACAGCCTGGAAGCTGTTCGGCAGTGGTATCATAGTGTGCGCGCTTATCGGCGCCATTGCCCTGCGTGTTGTGTTCTACAATGTGGGACTCAGCGTGTTCATGTTCTACTAGAGGCACACACAGGAGCCGCCTGCCCCTTCAAAAGACCTTCTGGTCGTCAGAAGGGGCAGGTCAGGCTTCCTGTTGGGTGGGTCTGAGACTCAGGGGAAGGCCGCGACAAGCATGCGGTGCCCGGGTCGCGCCAAGGATGCGGTTGACTGGGCGGTGCCTGAGAACGGTGAGTCGAGCCCCCTGTCCGGGTGATGGGACAAACGCATGAGGCGCCTTGATTGAACGGTGTTGCAAGAAGCATCCGATGCTTCAGGAGGCAATGCGCTATGAGAGACAGAAAGGGAAAGCGAGCTTATGGAACAGGATACCCAAAAACCTTTCAGCTTGGAGTTCGATGACGAACTCGAGAGGGGATACCCCGTCTTCGACCCTCTTGCCGATATGCAGGGTGACGAAGATGACGAAGATGACGGTATGTCACCACAAGGCCAACTGGCGCCTTCTGCCCAAGCTGGGGCGATACCACGGTATGCGCAGCCTGATGAGGGGCGCACGGCCGCACAGCGCATCGAGGACCTCTTCGTTGCCATGGCTGCGCGCCGAAGGGTTCTCTTAGAGGTGCTGAGGTTCCTTGATGAGCCGCGGCACGCAGGCCTTCTGACGGAAAAGGTGGACGAGCTGCAAGAGATAGACCTTTCTGTGTATACCGGCTACAACTTTGCAGTGCTTCTGGAAGAGGCGGGGGCTGTACGGAAGGTGAATGGGGATGGTTCCCTGTTCGATGAGGAAGCCGAGCAGATGCCCGACATCGTCGAGGTCGATGGCCTGAGGTTCTTCAAGCCCACCGATGGCAAGCAGGTGTTCTGGGTAGCTACCGAGGAAGGCCGTGCCTATCTTGAGGCCGACGACCCCTTCGGCCGCCTTACCGAGATGCTCGCCGAAGAGCCGCAGTATCAGCCGGTCTATAAAGGCCTCTTGGAATACTGCGACAACGGGGAAGGAAGGACAGCCAACGACCTGGCAGGCCTCATCGATTCAGACCCCTTGGTGCAACAGCCTCGGAGGTACTCATCGTATTTCAGCAAGAGGCTCGAGGATTGCGGCGCGCTGGTGTGGGCAAGGAAATGGCAGACGACCGAAGTGGGCAGGAAGGGCTTGGAGCTGTTGTTGTCCTGCGGTCTGCCCCCCAAGCCCCTCGGATCCGGATTGACTACCGGGGATGGCAGAGAGCCTCTGAACAGTGGGTCGGACGGTCAAGACAAGAAGCTTGAACCCAAAGGCGACGAGGCTTCAGACAGGGGGGAGTCGTGATGACGGAAATTCAAGGATACGATGCGGGCTTGACGGCAGAGGCAGGCCTGACAGCCGATGAAGCCGTAGGCTCGAAGGGCGCGCCCGCCGAAGCATCTCAAGGCAAGCCCCTTGGGCAACCGGGAAACGCAGAGGCAGACATCGCTGAGCTGGTTGAGGTCCTGAAGAAACGCAGTGATACCTATGCTTTGCTGTCCCGTCTGTACCGGCAAGAGATAGATCAAGAACTGCTCGACGAGATGCATGGGATGCTCTATCCGGCAGAGGACATCGATGAACACATCTACAACGGCAACCTGTTCATAGCCACTTATCTTTCGAACCTTTGGAGCGGTTCCCTCGATGATCTGCGCGTCGATTTCGCCCGGTGCTTCCTTGGCCATGGGGTGGACGGCTTTTCAGCCGCTTATCCCTATGAATCGGTCTATACCTCGGAGAAGCGCCTTATGATGCAGGTTGCCCGCGACGAGGTCTTGGCAGTGTATCGTGCCTACGGGATAACGAAGACGAACGAATGGAAGGAAGGCGAAGACCATCTCTCGCTCGAGCTGGAGTTCATGCGCATCCTGAATGAGAGGGCCATACAGGCCTTCTTGGACGGCGAACTCGAGAAGGCTGAAGGGCTTCTCACGGCACAGCTCGGCTTCCAAGAAAGCCATCTGCTTCCCTGGGTGCCCATGCTGGTTGCGGACATGAAGAGGTTCGCCCAGACGAAGATGTACCTTGGCCTGGCAGACCTCACGCTGGGCTTCCTGCGGACCGACAGCCAGTTCCTGGCAGACCTGTTCTCCGACCAGCAAGAGCCCGATGCCCTGGATGCCGGGACGAAGGTAGAAGGGTAGGGCTGCCGATGGAAGACAAGATGCCCCGTGCCGGAGAGGCCCGCCCGTCAATCGCGCCGTTCCCCCCTGTCCCCGCTGCAAAGGTGTTCTGGGGCACGCCTTATACCGGAAAGACGCATTGCCTGGTGCAAGAGGCCGCCCTCCTGTTGCAAGAAGGCGTTGCTGCGGCAGACATCCTGGTGCTCTGCGCAAGCCCGGTGGCCGCGGACGCCTTCCGCTCTCGCCTGCTCGCATCAAGCCCCATTGCCCACGGTGTCGAGGTGACGACATCTCGCGCCTTCCTGCTTGGCCTTCTGGGCACCGAGGGCGCCATCGCTGCGACCGGCAGGAAGCCGCGGTTGCTCCTGCCCTTCGAGTACGACTTCTTCCTCGAGGACCTGAAGACCAGCGGGCTGCGCAACCGGCGTTTGCGCGAGATGCTCAAGTTCTTCTACAAAGGCATGGGCGACATGGCCGACGACGATGCGGAATGGCTCATCACCAACGAAGAACGCGAGCTTTTCGGCTTGATGAAGGAATGCCTGGAGGCGACTGCGGGGATCCTTGGCCCTGAGGTCTCGAACCTTGCCGTGAAGTACCTGCGCACCAACCGAGACGTGCAAGAGCAGGCTCAAAGGCGCTACGTGCTGGTCGATGACTTCCACCTCATCGCCCGTGCATCCCAGTTCGCATCCTGCCTCTTAGCCAAAGAAGGCCTCTTTCTTGCTGCGGACCTCGGGGCAGGGCAGAATGCCGCCCAGGAGGCATACGAGGCCTATCCTTACCCGGGCGGTGCGGACGAGTTCGTCCTGGAAAACCCCCATGCCGACATCATACGTCTGAGCACAAGCCGATCCTGCCCTGCGGGAGCCAAGGCAAGCGAGGCCCTGCAGCGCGAGGCTGGCACCGGTGGGGCGGACACAGGGCGTCCCGTACCCGAAGGAAGCGGCGGCATCGAGATCCTGGCAGGCGAGAACCCGAAAGACGAACTGGCACAACTGGCGCGTGCGGTTGCACGCATCAGGGGGGAAGGAACCCCCGCCGACGGGATAACCATTGCCGCCCCTCATCCTGTTTGGAGACGCAACATCAAACGGCGGCTCGAGGAGGAAGGCATCCCTGCAGAAACGCTCCCCGACACGGCCTTCCTGAAAGGCGACATCCGTTTCGAGGAGAAATGCCTGCCAGCACGTTTCATGACCCTGCTCAACCTTGTCGGAGACCCCACCGATGCCGTTGCATGGCGTTGTTGGTGCGGGTTCGGCGATTACCTGACGAACAGCAACGGCATACGGGTGCTGCGTGCCTTATGTAAGCCTGGCCGTCAGACGCTCGAACAGGTGCTTGATTCAGAGGGCCTGCTTGAGCACAGCACAGAAGGGATCGATGCGCTCGCCAGCGTTCAGCGGGTGTTTGCGGCACGTGACCTCGGGCGAAAGCTTGTCGCACGTCTTGGGTCTTTGAAGGGGAGCGACCTTCTGAAGGCCATCGCCCAGGAGCTCTCCGAGATCAGCGGGGGAGAGGTCGTGGTGCCGAAGGCCCTTGAAGCGCTGGCATCGGCCGGCATTGCCAGCCCTGGGCAAGAAAGCGCCGAGCACCTGGCATGCCGCCTGAGGGACAGCCTGCAAGCGCCGGCGTATAGCCGCGAAGAGGCGGTCAGGATAGCTTCGTATCAGGATATGGCGGGAACGAGCCCAAGCCACCTGTACCTTGCGGGATTCATGAACGGGTTCTTCCCGGAACAGGATTATTTCGATGCCACGGTGCTCACGATAGAACAGATGGAGAAACGGTATGCAAAAGACCTTGGCTGCATAGCCAGTGTGGCTGCCAAGGCGAGCGATGCTTTGACGGTCAGCTATTGCAAGAAGCTGGACTTGGAAGATGCCGAGCGCCTCAAGCTGCGTATCGGGCGTATCGTGTTCGAGGACAACAGAAGGGTTGCCAAGACCGAGCCGAGCATCTTCCTCAGACTGATGGACACGTGAGAGATGCGCGTGAGCCACTATACCCGGGCAGGGCAGAAGCCCAAGGCGTGTACCTGCCATAAGGAAACCTGCGGGCCATTGTTCAAGGCTACAACCCTTGAAGCCGCAGGAACAACGAAAAGGAAAGACATGCCTGCTGGTTGAACGGAAAACGTCGGCGGACATGCAGAGAGAGAGGAATGGGGGATGAAAGACCCGTTTAAGAACGATGAACCAGACGAGCTGCAAGACGATGCAATGCGGGAGGCTTCCCAGGGCGAAGAGACCCCAGACGCCCATAAGGCTGCCGTGCCCCTTGCTGCCCCGGCAGCAATGCCCGGGACAGAGGAAAAGAAGCCCCTGGTTTCGCGCAGGTCCTTTGTGCTGGGGATAGGCGGCGTGGCAGTCCTGGGGGGAATAGGGGCAGTGCGTTATGTGGCTCCCCATGCCCCCTTGGTGCGACCGCCAGGAGGCCAGGACGAAGAACGTTTGGTATCGGCCTGCATACGATGCCAGAAGTGCTATGAGATATGTCCTCGCGATGTGATAAGGCCTGCCCACATCGAAGACGGAGTGGTCACCATGCAGACGCCCACCTTCGACTTCTCCCGTAGCTTCTGCGATTGGTGTGAAGAGGGCAATGGGGGAGTGCCCCTGTGCGTCAGCGTCTGCCCCACGCTTGCCTTGGAGCTTCCCGCAGGCGCCACCCCTGAGAACACCATTCTGGGCAAAGCAGCACTGAACAAGGACTGGTGCCTTGCCTACAAGTTGATCGGTTGCCGTTTCTGCTACGATGCCTGCCCGTATGAGGCCATGGGGCTTGACGACAACGGCCGCCCCTATGTCATCGACGACAGCTGCAACGGCTGCGGTGCCTGCGAGAGCGTATGCGTGTCATTGCAGAACGGGTCTATCTCGGCAGGTGCGATTGACCGTGCCATTGTCATCCATCCCTTGGACGAACAGGGCAATATCGTGTATCCGGCGTATTTTGGCAGGAAGGAGGCCACAAATGGGTAAGAAGGCAGCACCTGTCAGGGTCATCGTGAGCCTGGTCGTCATTGCTATCATCGCTGTAGGCTTCGCCACCAACGCGGGCATAGGCACCATTTCGGCGTTCGGCTGGTCGGACATCTCACTCCTGTGCCCGCTTGGCGCATTAGGCACCATGCTTGCGTCCAAGCTGTTGGTGCCCCGCGCCCTTATTGCGCTGGTCATAGCAGTCGTGCTGATAATCATCTTCGGCAGGGCGTTCTGTGCCTGGGCGTGTCCCGTTCCTTTGCTGCAACGGCTTCGCAACATCTTCAAGAAGCCAGAATCCAAAACAGAAGGGCTGCCAACACCGGGGGGCGAAGCCCCACTCGTGAAGGAGCCGCTCAGCGCGAACGGCTCCGATGCCCCAGAAGCCCTGGTGGCAGATGCCGTTGTGATGGAGGCCAGAGAGGCCAAAGATGCCAAGAAGGAAGCCGCCTGTCCGGGGAACTGCGGATCGTGTGCAGAGAAGCGTTCAAAGATCGACTCGCGCCACTTCATCCTGGGCGGATCGTTGCTTTCTGCTGCCGTCTTCGGCTTTCCTGTGTTTTGCCTGGTCTGTCCGATAGGCTTGAGCTTTGCGCTGATCCTGCTGGTCATGCGCCTCTTTGGCGGTGGGGATGTCACCTGGTCGCTGGTCATTGTGCCCCTTGTCCTCTTCGTTGAACTGGTGCTTTTTCGCAAATGGTGTTCAAAGCTCTGTCCGCTTTCAGCTTTCATGTCGCTGTTGGGCCTGTTGAACAAGACCTTCAAGCCCCGGATAGACGATTCCCGTTGCATCGAGACTGCACAAGGCGCGAGTTGCGGCATCTGTGGCAAAGTGTGCCCGGAAGGCATCGACCCCCGCCATCCTGAATTATCGGAGGCCGGCATGAACGAATGCACCAAGTGCCGCGAATGCGCCGTTTCCTGTCCCACAAAGGCGCTCACCTTGCCCCTGCTGCCCAAGAAGTAGGGACGGCGCCCACCACACAGACCGCCCCTGCTTCCCCGGAAGCAGGGGCGGTGCCCATGGCGCAGGCTTGCGGAAGCATCGTGCGGCTGAGAGGCAGCACTGTGCGGCCATGAGGAAAATGTTATACTGGCACGAGCAAGGGCAAAAGACGAGAAAGGGTACCTTATGCCGAACGTGACGAGCATCTTCGGATTGCTTGAGAAACTGGAAAGCACCGACATAGCGGTGCGACAGAACCGCTGCGTCGTGGTGCGCAACCGCAACGCGACCTGTCGGCGGTGCGCCGAGGCCTGTACCTCGGGATGCATCAGCATGGCCGAGAACGAGCTGCTGATCGCGCCCGATAAATGCGTCGGTTGCGGTACCTGCGCCACCGTATGCCCGACCTGCGCCCTGGAAGCACAGCATCCCACCGACCAAGAGCTGTTGACGGCCTGCCTTGCCGCGACGCAGGCCGCAGAAGGCGAGGCAATCATCGCCTGCACCCAGATAACTGAAGCCGCCCATGGCCTCTTCGACCCCGAGAAGGTCTGTGCGGTCACCTGTCTTGGCCGCGTGGAAGAAAGCCTGATAGCATCCTTGGCACAAGCAGGGGCAAGCCACATAAGCCTGGTGAAGGCGAAATGTGCCGAATGCCCGCAAGCGAGCGGCGTCTTGACGGCCGAACTGGTCTGCGCTACCGCGAACACCCTGTTCTCTACGTGGAACAGCCCCGTGAAGGCAGACCTGGTCGAGAAGTTCCCCGCTTGCGCCCGCCTGGCCGAAGCGAAGGGCTACGATTACGATAAGCGCGGCTTCTTTTCCGGCTTGCGCGAAGATGCGAAGGCGGCTGCAGCGAAGACGACGGACTACGCGGTGAAGGAAGCACTCGGTGTGCAAGACCGGCCAGAGCCCCGTTACGAAAAGGTTCAGGCCGATGGCACATTGCCGCATTTTGTACCCGAACGCCGGACGAGGCTGCTTGAGGCGTTGGCCGCCCAAGGCACGCCGCAAGACATCATGATAGAGACACGCCTTTGGGGTCATGTGGTCATCGATTCTGAGAAGTGCTCTTCCTGCCAGATGTGCGCGACCTTCTGCCCCACGGGCGCCATCGCGAAGTTCCAAGACGCAGACGGCACCTTCGGTGTCACCCACGCCCCCGGCCTTTGCGTGAAGTGCCGCTGTTGTACCGACATCTGCCCCAAAGACGCCCTGATGCTCTCCGACGAGGTCTTCGCCATCGACCTTCTCGAAGGGGTGGTCGAACGCCACGTGATGGCACCTATCAAGAACCCCCCAGGAGGCCCGCATTCCATCTGGCATTCGATGAGGGATTTGTTGGCCTGCGACCAAGTCTACGAGCGCTAGTGAGGCCCTTGGATAAAGCATAGGGCGTTCAGCTTTCGCCCACGTACCATCAGATGGCTCAGGGGCGGCGGGACCGGGCACAGGGGGGACCGGGGGACAGGGGG
>JAIRPR010000153.1 GCA_031256895.1 Coriobacteriaceae bacterium | reverse complement strand
AGCCGCCATCGAGCCGGTTGATGCGATAGAGCGGCAAGAGCTCATACAGGTTGATGGCGTGGTCGACCACCACCTCCTGGCAGAGCGGATCTTCCCGGTACTCGACCCTTCCAGGATAGCCGCCCCATCGGCCGCAGACCGCATGGAACTGTTCTTTGATGGTGGCTTCCTTGTGAAGTCCCAGCGCAAGGGCGTGATTGGCCCATGAACCATGGATGCCGACCACCACCCTGCTGCCCTTGTAGCCCGCGATATTGTCCAGCATGACCGCCGGCCCAAAATGCCCCATGCCGGTCACAGCCTGGCTTATGCACCCTATGTCTGGCGAAGGCTGGACCAATCGATGATAACGGACAAGCTGCCCTTCCGCCTCGAGGCAGGAAAGGAAGGCTCGCAGATCCTGGTAAGGCATGACATACCCTCCTTGTTCTTCTCTCAGATGCCCGGCGCGATAGCCTGGCACATTTGCATGGCGCTGTGCGCGGCACCTATGCCGCCCTTGCTCACCTGGCGCTCTGTCAGCTTCATCTTGCGTGCCATCTGTCTGCAGGGCGCACCCGTTCACCTCGCATTCGGGCAGATTCGTCCAGCGCTGCAAGGCGCACCCGTTCACCTCGCATTCGGGCAGATTCAGCTAACGCTGCATCAGCCGCTCAAGGCCTTCTGCCGGCTCACCGACCAGGAAGCCGTCCTTCGCCCAAGGCGCCCAAAGGCCGCCATCTCCCTGGGCAAGGAAGCCGTCGATGTAGATGCGCTGGTCAAAGAACTTCCCCCGCACCTCAAAGCCTTCCGACCCGCAGTTGGGGCATTTCTTCCCTGCCAGCTGCCAGGCCGACTTGACCACTATTGCCTTGCATCCTTCGCACACATAGGTGTCGATCCCGAATCTCATCTCAGCCATTCTTTAATTCACCTTCCTTACATGGGTATATCCTGCACAAGAGTGCCTTGACATCGGCGCCGAAGCCGGTGGGGCCTTGATGGCCTGCCTCGATGATCAGGTTGGAGTTCACATCCCAACAGCCGTACATCGGGTCTTTGTGCGGGTCGGTCTCGGGGAACCACCAGCCGCTGTTCAGGTTGGCCATGCCAAAGCGCAGGGCAGGGGTCGGCTTGGCACGGTGGCGGACACGACCGCGCACGTTCTCTATCCACAGCCAATCACCTGCACTGATGCCTTTTTCGCGAGCCCATTGGTCATTGACTTCCACCAAGGGGTCAGGTTGGATCTCGCGTAGCTTGGGGATCTGGCGATGCTCGGAATGGAAGTATTGGATGTTGCGGGTACCGGTCATCACGATCACCGGATAATCCTGGTACATCTCAGGCGTCGATACCGGCGACTCGAACGGTTCGTCATAATACGGCAGAGCGGGCGAGCCGATCGATTCAGCGATGAAGGAGTACAGCTCGATACGTCCCGTCGGCGTTGGGAAGCCGACCCTCCCATCGGCCCGGAGCCGGCCGAGCTCGTAGCGTCGGTAACAGACGTCATCGGGGTACCACCAGATCTGTTCGCGCAGTTCCTCGAAGCTCATGCCCGAAGGCTCGAGCATGGCAGAGAACATGTCCTTCTCGTTTTCCCAGGGGAATATCTCCTTGTTGAAACGCCTGCCCATCTCGACTATTATCTCTTGGTCCGATTTCACGTCGCCGGTGCGCTGAAGGCCTTCTATCGGCCACAGGGCGCCCAGGTTGACGTAGAAGGATCTCATTCCCTCTCGCTCGGGGAACATCGTGATGGGCAGCAACAGGTCGCCGAGCGTCTGCGCCGTGGGCGTCATGCAGTAGTCCAGTACCACGTTGAACTCCATCTTCTGCAGGACCTTGTAGACCCTCTCCAAGCCGTCATTGCTCATCGAGGTCAGGGGGTTGCATCCCATATAGAAGGCACCGCGGAAGGGGTAGGGGTCCTCGGTCTCGGCCTGGACCAAGGCCAGGTCCGATTGGTCGAGGCGCATGCCCATGCGGATCATCGGGTACTCGTTGTAGCCGACCAGCTTCTTCTGTTGTTCTTCCGGGAGCATGTCCCAGCCCCATCCGAAGAAGTTCACATCACCCGGGTTCGGGGTCAGGATGTTGCCGCCCGGCACATCGATGTTGTCGCAGATAGCCATCATAATGATGATGGCATGGACGCATGAGACGCCATGGCGTTGCATGTCCAAGGCCAATCCAAGTTGGATGGCCGAATTGTTCCCTGCAGCGTACATCCGGGCTGCGGCCTTCAACTTCCCGGGATCGACCCAGGCGGTCTCTGCAAGCTGGTCCACATCGTATTGCTCGAAATGCTGGCGTACCTCTTCGAGGCCGACGCACCATTCGTCAACGAAGCGATGGTTGTAAAGGCCTTCGTCTATTATGGTCTTCAACATGGCGATGGCTATGGCTGAATCCACCGCCGGCCGCGGCTGCAGCCAGATCTCTGCCCGGGCCGCCATCCAGGTCAGGCGGGGGTCGATGACTATCATCTTGGAACCGCGCTTCACGCATTGCACTATCCAGTCTCCATAGAAGCCATCGGAGGAAGATTGCACGCAGTTGTTGCCCCACACGATGATGACCTCGGGCACCTTATAGCCTTCATGGTCCCAGCGGTCCTCGAAGAGCTGGGAACAATCGGCCATGCAGTAGCAGCCCATGGTGAGCAGGTAAGCCACCATGCGCGGCATCCAGCAGGCCAGGCCGGTCGAATAGCTCACGACGTTCGGCGAGTTCATGGAATAGAGCAGCCGTTGTGATTCCCACATGATGTCGCGGCCTGTGCCCACCACTGCCTGGAGCGATTCCGCACCGTACTGGGCAGCGATGCGCTTGAACTCCCTTTCCCAGAGGTCGAAGGCCTCATCCCAGGATATCTCCACCCAGGCATCAGGATCGCCCCTCTTCGAGGGGTCACGGCGCATCGGCGCCTTCAAACGGTCGGGGTGGTTCACTATATCGGGCGCGGCGATGCAGCGGGGGCAGAGCCGCCCTTCGTTGAAGGGGTGTTCGGGGTCGCCTTCGACCTTCACCAGCTTGCCGTCCTTGACATAGCATAGGACGCCGCAGCCTTCATGGCAGCCGGGGGCAGACCACGCCGTGGTGCGGGAGACGGTGTAGCCATCCTCTTCCCAGGTCCTCGGTAGGTTCTTTTTCATAAGCGTTCCTCCTCGATCTTACTCGCTGTTGTGTTTCTGCTTCTTCTTGTCATGCTTCTTCTTGTCATGCTTCTTCTTGCCAAGATGCGCAATCCTCGGGCGGCTCAGCAACCAAGCCTGGCTAAAGCTTGGCAAGTTTGGCACCGTATGCCTTTCATGGCAAAGCTTATCGCAAGTCCTGCCTGCCCCGCATTGCCTGAAACGGATGGATTCCGAGCGGCCTTTCCACCCTATCGGGCAATCCTGCCTAGCCTTTTATTAGCCGAATGGTATGAGAAAGGCGCGCCCCACTCTTGAATTGAGGAAGTTCGGGCAATTTACCGGTCCGTTTAGCAAGCCTATGCTCTTGGATGCCACAAACGGCCACACCTTGGCAAAGGACGGAACTTGCAGCCTTGGGGACTTGGGAGCAACGCCGCACCAGAGCCTTTCACCCCGAACGGCCAAGGTCTTGCCCTTCTGTGGCGCAGCACTGCCAACAGGAGGCCGAACACGATGCAGGCCTCAGGAAGGTCCAACGGCCGATGGTCGTCGGATGAAGCGGCGAACCCGGTGTGCGATAACCGCCTTTCAACAGAGGAAGGTTTGCGGGCACGGGGGAAGCCTTAGGAAGGAGATGAAACTCATGGGAAACGCTGCATTACCGAAGTCTTGGAGAGAAGGTGAATACACGGTCACCCGGACGACCGCCTGGTCGGCACCTGGTTGTCATGAAGGCTGCGGCGTCTTGTGCTATGTCAAGGACGGCAAGCTGGTGAAGGTCGAAGGCGACCCCGAACACCCCTTCAACCAGGGAAGGCTCTGCCCCCGCTGTGTCGCCCTACCGGATGTGGTGAACCACCCTGACCGGCTGCTTTACCCGATGATGCGCGACCCCTCGCAGCGGGGCAACCCCGATGCGTGGGAACGCATCAGCTGGGATGAGGCATTGGACAGGGTTGAGAGCAAGTTCAAGCAGATAACAGCCGATTATGGCGCCGAAGCAATTCAGATGTTCCATGGCACCGGGCGCGACGTGCTGTGGGAAGCCCAACGGCTGGCTTACTCGATGGGCACACCGCACGACGTCAGTTATCTTTCAGGCCTTGCCTGCTGGATGCCTCGCCTGGTGGCCTACATCATGACCGTCGGTTGTTATATGATGCCGGATTGTTCGCAACGTCATGAGCGACGCTACGACGACCCCGCCTGGCGTGTGCCGGAGGTCCTGGTCATCTGGGGCAATAACTGTGTACAATCGAACCCCGACGGCTTCTTCGGCGATTGGGCTGTCGAATGCATGCGGCGCGGCTCAAAGCTTATCGTCATCGACCCCCGGCTGACTTGGCTTGCCGCACGTGCCGACATCTGGCTGCAGCCGCGCCCGGCGGTGGATTCGGCAATCGCGATAGGCATGTTGAAGACCATCATCGACGAAGGCCTCTATGACCATGCCTTCGTGGACGAATGGACGTCCGGCTTTGACGAGCTGTGTTCCGAGATATCCCGATACGAGGTCGATTCACTGGCAAGCGCTGCCTGGGTCAATCCCGAGAAGCTGAAGGCGGCTGCCCGGATGTATGCCGCCGGGAACAATTCGGCCATCCAGCTCGGCTTGGCTATAGACATGCAACGGCATGGCAACGCGGCCGCCTTGGCCATCATCGACATGATGGCCATCTGCAACAACATAGACCGCCCTGGCGGACAGATATTCACCCCCGACCCCGCTGGGGTCAATAACTTCGGCTGGGGCTGGGAAGAGCTGCCCCAGCAACAGCAGGAGAAGCTGATCGGCTACAACGAGTACCCGATGATCCGCATGGGGATGCGCCTCGACCAGCCAGACCTCTGCATCGAGCAGGCGATCTCGGAACAGCCTTATAAGTTCCGCGTGGCATTCATGATAGGCACCAATCCCCTGACCTGCATGGGGACCGACCACGCGAAAGTCAAAGAAGCCATTGCGAAGCTGGAGTTCATCGCCGTCGCTGACTGGCATATGACTTCGACCATCCAGGCCTACGCCGATCTGGTGCTGCCGGTTGCCATGTATGTAGAAAAACAGGGCTTGCGCTATATGTACACCAACCTCGGCGTGATGGACCAGATTGAAGGCCTGGAGGTCCGTGGCGAATGCAAGGGCGATGAAGAGATATCATGGCTGCTGGGAAAGCGCTTCAACCCCTCGATGTATCCCTGGGAATCCGTCGAGGACATGATAACCGAGATGCTGACCCCCGCGAAGCTCAGCTATCAGGACCTGCGCACGATCCACTGGTACTACGACCCTATGGAATACGGCCGTTTCGAGAAGGGCACCCTGCGCCACGACGGGAAGGTGGGATTCAGCACGCCGACGGGCAGGATCGAGCTGTACTCGTATATGGCTGAATCGATCGGCTGTCCCCCCATGCCCTACTATGAAGAGCCTTACCTCTCCCCTGTCGCAACGCCTGACATCTACCAGGAATACCCTGTCATCGTGATGACAGGGACCCGCAACGTCCAGTTCTTCCATTCCGAACACCGCCAGATACCCAAGCTGCGCGAGATCCAACCGGACCCCTGGGTGGAGATAAACGACGAATGGGCGGCTGAGGAAGGCATCCGAGCTGGCGATTGGCTCTGGATAGAGAACCCGAAAGGCCGTATCCGCCATCGGGCAAAACCGACCCCTACCCTGCGCAAGGGTATGGCAAACCTCAATGCGGGCTGGTGGTTCCCCGAAATGGACCCCCATGAAGACCCCCTCTACGGCTGCAGCGGGGTCAACCCCAACCTTCTGTTGGAGAACGGGCACCAAGGCCCCACCGGCTTCGGCGCCGACCTGAAATCTGTCCTCTGCAAGATCTACAAATGTAAGGAAGGTGAGTTCTGATGCCTAGAAACGGTATCCTGATCGACTACGAGTTCTGTTCGAACTGCCACACCTGCGAGGTGGCCTGCAAGGAAGAACACGACATCCCCGAAGGCAAATGGGGCATCAAGGTGTTCGAGGTGGGGCCTTGGCACATTGACGGCGACAGGTGGCAGCTCACCTATGTGCCGGTGCCGACCGATCTGTGCGATCTGTGCGCACAGCGCACCGCGAAGGGCAAGCTGCCCTCGTGCGTCCATAACTGTTACACCGGCGTCATGGAATATGGCCTGGTCGAGGAATTGGCAAAGCGGGTAGGCCGCAAATCCCGTCAGGTGCTGTTCGTGCCGACGGCCGATACCGACACGTCAACGGCGCAAGGGGCGTGAGGGCAATGGAAACAACCCGAATTGAAAGAGGCACCAAGAAGACCCATTATGCAGTATTCATCTTCATCGGATGCTGCCTGTGCGGCGCATCAGGATTCGCGTTGACGGTAAGCCTGACCGGGGTCTACCTTGTCCCTGCAAGCCAGGGCATGGGCATAAGCACGACGGAGTTCTCGCTCTGGAGCTCCGCCTTAGGGATAGTGCAGGTGTTCAGCTTCCCTCTTTGGGGGCAACTGATGAGGAAGAACTTCCGCCTTTGTTTCAGCATCGGTGTTATAGTCGAGATCATCGCCATACTGTTGTTCTCGGTGGTCAACAGCACCATCGGCGTCATCATCTGTGGTGTGCTTTTAGGGATTGCCGTACCGCAGACCTTCTTCCTCACCATCCCAACCCTCATGTCGAACTGGTTCGCCCCCAAGGTCCGCGGACGCTTCCTCGGTATAGCGATGGCCTTTTCGGGCGTCGGCACCTTCATCTGGGCTCCGCTCTTCTCATCCATCATCGAGACATCGGGCTATCAGGCTAGCTATGTGGCCAATGCCGCCTTGGCGGCGCTGTTCCTTGTCCCCTGCATCTTCATCTTCCGTTTCACCCCACAAGACAAGGGTCTGAAACCCTATGGCTCCGGTGAAGGTATCGAGGAAACGGTGAGACCAGCTGCTCAGGGCATGAGCGCGGGCAAGGCATTGCGGTCTGCCCCCTTCTTCCTCATGTTCTTCGCCATCGCCTTCACAGCCATCGGAATGGGTTTCAACAACTCGCAACGGCCGATGGCAGCAGAGATGCTTGCCGGCACCGATCTGGCAGGCCAGGCAGCCATGATAGGCGCCTGGATGATCTCGACCGCTGCGGCGGGCAATCTGGTGGGCAAGGTCGCCTTCGGGTTCCTTTCCGACAAGATGGGCATCAAGCCGACCATGCTGGCCTTCTTGGTGCTGTTCATGCTTGCTTTCATCGGGTGGATGCTGCTTCCCGGCAATCCTGTGCCGATGTTCGTTTGCGCGTTTTTGTTGGGCACCCATAACGGTATAGCCTCGGTCGGGCTTCCCATGGCCACCAATATGCTATTCGGGGAACGCGATTATGAGAAGATCTATGCCCGCCTCTCTATCGCGAGCGCCATTATCGGCGGCTTCTCCACCACCATAGTCACGGTGGTGGCCACTGGCATCGGCAGCTATGTGAGCCCCTTGTACTTCGTTTTGGGCATGGCGCTGGTCGTGCTCGTGGCGGCATTCGTCATACCGGCGATGCGTTTCATTGGCAAGTTGAGATGGGACACGGATATAAGCGGGGCAGCCGAGGGCTGATGGCTTGAGGCCCCGGTATCATTTCCCTGTCATGCGGATTAAGGAGAATGGCTATGAGCTTGACCACCAGGACTTCCGATTCATCACGTAAACAGAAGGCATACCCCTGGCTTATCGTGCTGGGCTGCTGTTTCATGCAGATAGGCGGTATAGGGACCTTTGTGGATGCCTGTGGGGTGTTCTATCGTCCAGCAGCAGAAGGGCTGGGTATAACGGTAGGCGACTACAGCGCTTACCTGACCTTTCTGTTCGTGGGCACCATCCCCTCGGCGCTCTGTGTGGGAAGACTGGTCAACCGTTATGATATCCGCGCCCTGGTCAGCGTCAACGTTGTCATTTGCGCGTTGGCGCTGGCCTTCATGGGCTTCTACCCCTTTATGTGGATGCGCTCTGTCGCAGGCTTCCTCTTCGGCTTCTGCGGGGGCTTCTTCTTCATGATAATGTCGCCGATACTCATCAACAACTGGTTCATCCGACGTAAAGGCCTGGCCATGGGCATAGCGATGGCCTCGTCCGGTGTGGGGGCCGCCATACTTTCGCCTCTGATAACCATTCTGATAGCCCACATAGGCTGGCGCTATGCCTACGTCTGTGTCGCGGCCTTCGTCATGGCAGCCATCCTGCCTTGGAGCCTTCTGGTGTTCAGGCTCAAGCCTGAGGACAAGGGCTTGAAGCCCTTCGGCTACCAGGCTGATGAAGAGACTGCTTTGAGCCGAGAGCAGGGACGCTTGAAGCCGGGGATCCCCTCGCGCTTTGCGATAAAGACCGTCTCCTACGTTTGTGCTTGTGGCTTTGTCGGCTGCATTGCCATCTTTGCTGGGTACAACTCCCATCTCAACGCCTTCGGTCAGACCCTCGGCTACAGCGCGTTGGTCAGTTCAACCCTGCTGACGGCGGTTTCTCTCGGCTCTATAGCCGAAAAGCTCATCATGGGGCTTTTATACGACTATATCGGCATTTACAAGATAATCTGGATAAACTGCATCCTGTTGGCCTGCGGCCTGCTCATCTTGGCGACACAGACCGAACTGTGGCTGCTCTATATCGGGGCGGGTCTCTTCGGGATCCAGAACTCGCTGGTGGCCGTCCAGACCCCCCTCCTGATCCGCGAACTGTTCGGCGACAGGGATTATTCAAGGCTCTATGCCTACACCCGTGTCGGCGTGGGGGCTTTGGGGCTGCTGGGGCCCATCCTTATCACCACCATCTTCAACTCAGCCGGATCCTATACCCCTGCCTGGCTGGCCAGCATCCTTATTGTTGCCCTCGCCGGTGCGCTGGTGCTTGTCGCCCGCCTGAACAAGAAAAGGTATCAAACCCACTGGCGTGATGCCGATGTCAGGCTGCCTGATGAGGCCGACCGTCCAAGCGATATAAAAGGCAAAGGGCTTCCCGCCAGATAGGTGCCTGGCCTTCACTGGGATTGGGACAGGGAGGGCGTCAGCGGGACAGGGGCGAGGCGCGGGATGCCGTGCCTGTCTCCTGCTCCATTCCGATCGTGCCTGTTCTCCAGCGCCGCCTCCCGAGGTACCTTCCGCTTCCCACAGTGTTGCTCTTGTGTGAGTATAGCACCAGATGGTCTGCCATCTTGAGCCGCAATGGCCAGTTCCATTGATTCACCATGCGGGTTGGCCCTATTCGACGTCCGCTGTCCAAGGGGCCATGCCCTCCACGATTCCTCCTGCATGCCAACTGGTAGCTGCAAGCGTCAAGTCAGTGGTCCCCCTCGGCTTGTCCATGCCTCTTGATGCAGGCTAAGAAGCGCCTGCCGTAGCGTTCAAGCTTCACCGCACCGACGCCTTGCACGGACAAGAGCCCCTCTTCCGTGTACGGGCGCACCCGTGCCATTTCACGCAAGGAGGCATCCGAGAACACGAGATAGGCGGGGAGATTCTGTTCACGGGCTATCTCGGTCCGCAGCTCGCGCAAGTCAGCGAAGAGGGCAGCCTGGGCTTCATCGCCTATGTCTTCTTCAGCCCTGCTACCGGGGGGCCTGAGTTCGGGCACCGTGTCGCCCAGCTTGCTGGAATCGCAAGCGGCATCGGAAGGTGACACAGGATACCGGGTTCCTGTGGATCGTTGCCTTCCTGTTTCCTTTTTCACAATACCACTTGTTGTAGCAGGCTTTTGCTTCGGCATCCTCAAACGGATTTGGGCACCCGGGGCCAAGAGCTCACGGGTGCGGCTGCTCCATTGGAGCGTGGGGAACTCACCTGCCGTGAGCACCAGGTAACCTTGCTCGACCAACAGGTCGATGATGACACGGATATGGTGTGTCTGGCTGCTTGCCATGATGCCATAGGTCGAAAGCTGGTCGAATCCAAGGTCTAACAGACGCTTCTCCCGTGAGCCGCGCAAGATGGCAGCGACCATCGCCTTGCCCATGGAACGGCCTTTTTCGCGCAGGCGAAAGACGCAGGAAACGACCTTCTGCGCATCAAGGGTGACGTCCGCTTCCTCAAAAGCAGTCGAGCAGTTCGAGCAGTTGCCGCAAGAGACCTTGGCAGGCTCGCCGAAATAGCGCAAGATATAGCGGCGCAGGCAGTCGTTTGTGGTGGCATAATAGGTCATCTGGCGCAAGAGCTCGAAGGCCTTGGCCTGCAGGGCAAAACGGACGTCCACATCGTGTTCGGGGTCTCGTTCGCCATGCGTTATCAGGAACTCGCCCAAGCGCACATCGGCGGGGGCGTACAACAACAGACAGGTCGCTGGCGAGCCGTCACGCCCCGCACGGCCTGCTTCCTGATAATAGCTTTCCAGGTCGAGGGGCATGTTATAGTGCACCGTGAAATTGACGTTGGATTTGTCGATGCCCATGCCGAAGGCATTGGTCGCCACCATGAGCGGCTTTCTGTCGAACACGAAGTCATCCTGGTTCGCACGCCGCTCAGAATCGCTCAGGCCTGCATGATAGCGGGTGGCGGGAAGCCCCGCTTCGCACAGGACTGCGCACACCTCTTCCACCGTCTTGCGGGTTGCGCAGTACACGATGCCGCTTGCCCCCGCGTCAGCCTTCTCTTGCATAAGGAAGCCCTTCAGGCATTCCATCTTGTCTGATGCCTTCACCTTCCTTACCTCGAAGCGCAGGTTGGGCCTGTCAAAACCGGAGACCTGCACCAAAGGCTCACGCAGCTTGAGAAGCGTGATGATGTCCTCGCGCACTTGCTCGGTCGCGGTCGCCGTGAACGCCCCCACCGCAGGCCGCAGGGCAAGCGATTCGATGAACCTTGGGATCTCGCGGTAGCTGGGACGGAAGTCGTGCCCCCATTGCGAGACGCAATGCGCTTCGTCCACCGCGACGAGCGAAACAGGGATGCCTGCTATCCCTTGCTGGAAGGAGGGGCTCTGGAGACGTTCGGGGGCCACATACAGCAGACGCAAGCCAGTTTCTTGCAGCCTGCGCAAGGCGCGGGACTGCTCGGCCTGGCTTTGGCTTGAATTGATGAAGGCGGCAGGGATCCCTGCCTCGTCCAAAGAGGCCACCTGATCCTTCATGAGCGAGATGAGCGGCGAGACCACCAGGGTCAGGCCGGGCAACAGGCACCCGGGTACTTGGTAACAGAGCGATTTGCCCGCACCGGTCGGCATGACGCCCAGGCAGTCCCCTCCCGCGAGCAGGTGCCCGATCAATGCCTCTTGCCCGGGGCGGAAACCCGTGTAGCCGAAATGCCTGTGCAGGATGTCGGCCGCAGCAGGCCCCACGCCCTCTGCGGGCTCTACGCCTATCGCGCACCTGCCGCCCTTTGTGGGCTTTGCTCCCGCAGCAGGCTCCATGACCTCTGCGGGCTCTACGCCTATCACACACCCGCCGCCCTCTGTGGGCCTTGTGCCCGCCGTGGCCATGGGGCTGTCGGCAACGGCGGGTGTCCGAGACCCGATTCCGGTAGCCGGTAAAAGGATAGGTGCTGCTGGCTCCAACTGCCCGATGCTCACTTGTCGCGCTTGAAGCTCTTGGTGCGTTGGATGAGCACGGCGCCGATGAGGAAGGGCATCCAGAAGACAAGGCCACGATAGACCAGCGCAGTGGTCATGCCCAGTGCGCTGTTCAAGCCGTATGAAGTGAACAGGACAAGCACCGCAGCCTCGACGACACCGACGCCCTGTGGCGTGATCGAGATCATGGCGAACAGGGTTGCTATCACGTAGCCGCAGATAAGGACCTGCGGAAGGCTGATACCGAAGGAGATGCCCACCAGGCAGAAACAGGCCAGTTCGCAGGTGCTCGCCGCAATGGAGCACCCGAACACCTTCAAGGTGGTCTTGGGGTTCTTGACGATAAGTCCGGCCGCTTCACCGAACGAGACCACGATCTTCTCGACCCAGGGGTTCAAAGGGGGCCGCTTGAATCGCTTGAGCACCCGGTTGACAAGCCGTTCTATCGGCCGGAGCATCTTCATGAGCTGCTGGGGCCTCTTGCGCCCGAACACCAGGATGCCCCCCATGACAGCCACCATGAATACCACCAGAAGGCCCAACAGGAACCATACGGGATCCAGATTGCCCGCTATGGCCAGCACCGTGAAACCGATGAGCATGATGGACATGAAGCCCGACTCTATGGAGATCTGCATGAGAATGGCCGCTGAAGTGGCCTTGCCCGTCGAGATGCCGCGCCGACGGGCATCGTCGACCACCAAGGCCATGCCGGCTGTGTTGAGCGATGGCGCCACCGTGTTCATGAAGAAGGTGCCGAAGACCAAAGGGAGGGTGTCGCGGGGGCGCATGCGTTCCTCGACCGCCGCGAACGAGAACGAATAGGCAAAGCTTTGCGCCACGTATTTGCACAATTGGGTGGCGATTGCCGCAACAAGGGGCAGGAGCGAGCCTGTCTGCATGGTCTCGACCAGCTCTACCAGCTGATCGCCCCTCAACAGCACGACAGCCAACACAATGATGATGATTATCCCCGCAAAGAGTTTCTGGAAGCTCAGTTTCATTCGTCCCCGTTCCTGGTTTTATCGTCCTATGATACACCACCTCAAGCCCTGTGCGGCCATCTCCAAAACTTGAGCAAATCAAGGAACCCCGGAAAGGCTTGTTGTTTGTCCCATGGCAGGCACGCGAGAAGGCACACAGGGGGGCCTCACACCTCGCCTTGCCCCTGATGTCCCTCGCCTTGCCCTTGGGACCAACCCTCGCCTTGCCCTTGACGTCCCTCGCCTTGTCCTTGTGCCTCACACCTCGCCTTGTCCCTGACGTCCCTCGCCTTGCCCCTGGGCCCCCTCATCTTCCCCCTGCTTGAACTGCCCTTCTCACGGTATAGGCTCACCCTTGGGCTGGGGCGCTTGTGCCCGGGGATGGGCTGCCAGGTATTCGGCGCGGATATGGGCACGGTCTATGTGGGTGTACACCTGGGTGGTCGCGATATCGGCGTGTCCGAGCATCTCTTGGATTGCCCGCAGGTCAGCACCACCCTCGAGCAAGTGGGTCGCAAACGAATGGCGCAGGGTATGGGGATGGAGGTCTGCCACCCCTATGGCAAGGCCTGCTTGGGCTACCAAGGCATGGACGCTTTGGCGTGTCAGGCGACCCCCGCGCACGTTCAGGAACACCGCTGCAGTTGGGCGTGAGAAGGGCTTTGCCAATGAAGGCCGCCCCTGTTCCAGATATGCCGCCAGGCACTCGTGGGCAGCCCCTGCGATAGGGGCGATACGTTCCTTGCCGCCCTTTCCGATGACTCGTACGTAGCCTTCATCGAAAAAAAGGCTGCCGAGGTCAAGCCCTGTAAGCTCGCTCACGCGCAGCCCGCACCCGTAAAGAACCTCCAGGATGGCCGCATCACGCAGCGCACGCGGGCCTTCCCCCCGCCCTTGCGCCAGCAGGGCATCCATCTGGGCGATGCTGAGCACGTCAGGGAGCAGGGCAGGGACCTTGGGCAAGGGGATGGATTCAGTGGGGTCGTGCTCAGTGCGGCCTTCGCGCACCAAGAAGCGGTGGAAGCCTTTCAGGACCGAGATGTGGCGCTCGACGGTCGAAGGCGCGAAGCCACGCTCGAACAGGTCTGCCTCATAGGCAACCACCGTATCGCGGGTCAGGCCGTCCAGGCTTGCCACCCCATTCTGCCCAAGGAAAGCCCGGTAGTCGTCAAGGTCGTGCGCGTATGCCTCGATGGTCAGGGGCGAGCTTCCGCGCTCGACGCCCAGATGGGCAAGGTACTCGCGGCACAGCCCCTCGATCACCGGTATTACGCCCCGTTCGCAAGATGCCCGATGGCGGCTCCCACGAAATCGCGGAACAAGGGGTGGGGGCGCGTAGGACGGCTCTTGAACTCGGGATGGCCCTGGCTGGCGACGAACCAAGGGTGACTGGCAAGCTCTATCATCTCAACCAGCCTGCCGTTAGGCGATATCCCCGAAATGACCAGGCCTGCATCCGTCAAGCGTTCCCTATAGGCATTGTTCACCTCGAAGCGGTGGCGGTGACGTTCGTAGATGACCTCTTCGCCATAGGCATCAAAGGCCCGGGTGCCCGGGACCACCTTGCAGGGATAGGCGCCCAAACGCATGGTGCCGCCCTTGTCCTCGATGTCTTCCTGCTCGGGCATCAGGTCGACCACAGGGAAGGCTGCCTCGCTGTCGAACTCTGCCGAGGTGGCCGCTTCCATGCCTGCCACGTGGCGGGCGAACTCGCACACAGCCGCCTGAAGCCCCAGACATATCCCCAAGAACGGGATGCCCTGTTCCCGCGCATAACGTGCGGCCAGGATCTTGCCCTCGAAAGCCCGGATGCCGAAGCCTCCCGGCACCAGTATGCCATGCATGGAGCCGAGCACCGCCTCGACGTTCTTGGCACAAAGGGTCTCGCCATCGATGAGGTGGGTGTTCACCTTGTAACAGTGGTGGACACCGGCATGGCCCAAGGCTTCGATGACCGAAAGATAGGCGTCAGGCAGGCTGACGTATTTGCCCACCACGGCGATATCGACCTCCTTGTTGCATTTCTGCGACGCATCGAGGAAGGCCTTCAGGGGATCGAGGTCGATGGCGTTATGGGGAAGGCTCAGGCGGTCGAGCACCTTCCGGTCAAGGTCTTGGTAGTACAGCACCAGGGGCACCTCGTAGATGGAAGGCGCATCGGTGCAGGCAAGCACGTTATCGGCAGGGACGTCGCAGAAAAGCGCTATCTTCTCGCGCACCGGGACTGATATCTCATGGTCGGAACGGCACACGATGAAGTCCGGCTGCACGCCTATGGATCGAAGCTCCTTCACCGAGTGCTGGGTCGGCTTCGTCTTGACCTCGTGGGCGGCTGCAATGTAGGGCACCAAGGTGACATGGACGAAGATGACCTCGCCCGAGCCCTTTTCGTTCTTGAACTGGCGGGCTGCCTCGATGAAGGGCTGGGACTCGATATCGCCTATGGTGCCGCCCACCTCGGTGATGACGATGTCGGCGCCGCTTTGCAGGGCGATACGGCGCAGACGCTCCTTTATGGCCTCGGTCACATGGGGGATGACCTGCACGGTGCCCCCCAGGAAATCCCCGCGCCGCTCGCGGGCAATAAGGCTTTGATAGATGGAGCCTTGGGTGAAGTTGCTCTCGCGGGAAAGGCTCTCGTCGATGAAGCGCTCGTAATGGCCAAGGTCGAGGTCGCCTTCGTGGCCGTCATCGGTCACGAAGACCTCCCCATGCTGGAAGGGCGACATCGTGCCGGGATCCACGTTCAGGTAAGGGTCCATCTTCTGCATGGTCACCTTGTAGCCGCGGGCTTTCAGAAGATGCCCGAGCGAAGCTGCGGTGATCCCCTTACCCAGCGATGAGACGACGCCTCCGGTCACGAAAATCTGTTTGGCCATGATGCTCCTTCGTTTTATGTCTGCGTTTGTGTCGTATCTCGATGTGCCTTGCTCCAAGCGCGTCTGCATGAGGCCTTGCTGCTGCCCGCAAGCGCCCGAGCAGTTCCAGCGGATGTGCAGTGTATGCGCCATGGGCGCTCAGGCAAACCTTGAGCCGTCCCTGTCATAAAAAAAGCGCCCGACAAGCCCGACTCACCGTGCTCTTCAAACGCTTTTCAATTCTACTAGAAAACAGTGCCATCACCGGTGCGATTCTGTAATTCCTCAGAAAAAGAGACGGGCGGCGCGTTCATAGAAGCCTTCCGGGGCATAACGTAAGAGAAGGGTTGGCTTTGCGCCCTTGCGCACGCACACTTTGACCGGCCTGCTGGCGAAGTGGATCATCTCGCCATCGATGAACAGGGTGGCTTCGCGAGAAGGAACGTTGTGCGCCAGGTCTATCTCCACGATGTCCGAAGCCGCTGTCACGATGGCGCGGGAATGCAGGGTATGGGGGGCCAATGGAGTGACCACCAGCCCGTCGAAGCCGGGGGCCACCAAGGGGCCTCCTGCAGAGAGCGAATAGGCGGTTGACCCGGTGGCTGTTGCCACCAATAGCCCGTCGCCCCTCATGGCGGCCAGGGGCGTGCCCGAGATGCTCAGCTTGAAGTCGATGATGCGCCCCAATGCTCCCTGTGTCACCGCAAGCTCGTTCAGGGCGAAGAAGCTTGTGCGCACAGGCTTCCTGGCGCTCCCCTGCCAGCCGGAGGCAGTCGCGTCATCTTCCCAGGCAGGGCCATCTTCCCAGGCAGGGCCATCTTCGCAGGCCGCGTCATCTTCCCAGCCTGTGCCTTCGTCCCTGCCGCACAGGACCGTAGAAGGGAAGTCGGCCTCTCCGTCATCTTCGCACAGCACGTCGATGCGCAGGTTCGTCCGCTGCTCTGTTATGGCCTCGCCACCGAGGGCAGCCGCGACAATGGCCACCACGCCCTGGTCGCTCGGGTTGGCCAAGAATCCCAGCTGACCGAAGTTGATGCCCAGGATGGGCACCGGAGGCGATCCGGGGCCGGGCCCTGCGAACTGCGACATAAGGCGTGCGGTGCGCAGGATCGTGCCGTCGCCTCCCAGCGCGACCGCAAGGGCCAAGGGGGCCTTCCCCATTTCCTCCCGCAGCTCCCCCTGGCCTTCCAGGTTGAGCCTGACAGAGTCTACCAGGATGTACTCGAGGCCTTGGGAGTTCAGGTAGGCAGCAAGGAGCAACGAGGCATCAACCGCCGCTGGATTGGAGTTATTACGTACTATCAGGATGCGCATGGTTGCTTCCTTAGAATGTTTGTTAGTATGGACACAGCACTTGGCCGAGGCGATTGTTGCCGTGATGCCCTCATGCCGGTGCGCATGACCTTATTATAGACGAAAACGGCTTGAAGCACCGGCCAGACGAAGCGGCAAGCGCCTATCCGGAAGCTTGAACGACCTGCCGTCCGGACATTACCTGTCCCCTACGCGATGCCGAAGGCGCCGAGGCTCGCCAGGCTTGGCTCCAAGACGCCTGAGCGCTGCCACGCCGACCGATCGGTGGATACGCGGGACGGGGCTTTGGAAGGCGACCCCTTGGAGGAATGCCCTGTGAGCGCACAGGAAAGCTCGATACTGAAAAGCACCACGGTCATGACGATGGCTACCCTGCTATCGCGGGCTTCGGGGCTTCTGCGTACCTGGGCCATGGCATTCGCTTTGGGCAACACCTTCCTGACTTCTGCCTACCAAGTCGCAAACAACATGCCCAACGTCATATACGACCTGGTTGCCGGCGGAATCCTGGGAACCGCCTTCCTTCCGGTGTATCTCCTTCAGAAGGAACGGCTCGGGCGTTTTGGCAGCGACCGCTTCGCTTCGAACATCCTGAACATCTCGCTGGTCGTTTTGGGTTTGCTTGCTGTCGTTGCCACGGTGTTCGCACCCGCCGTCATTGCCACCCAGACCTTCACGCTGGAAGGCGAGGCCTTGGTCTCGCTGGTCGCCGTCGACTTCTTCCGTATCTTTGCCATCCAGCTCGTCTTCTATGGGCTGGGAGGCGTGATAACCGGTGTCCTCAACGCGAACCGTGTGTACGGGCTGCCGGCCTTGGCTCCCGCCATCAACAACATCGTGGTCGTCATATCGATGTTCTCCTACGTGCCGCTTGCCGGGATCGACCCTTCCCTTGCCATTACCGTTCTGGGCATCGGTACCAGCCTGGGCGTGGTCGCCCAGTTCGCCATCCAGATACCGGCGCTGGTCAAAAGCGGTTTCATCTATGTGCCCCGCATCAACCTGCGCGACCCTGCCCTGAAAGAGGCTTTGCGCATCGCAGCCCCCACCCTCATCTATATCGTGGGCACCTTGGTCTCCTTCTCGTGCCGCAACGCCTTTTCCTTGGAGACCGGCGAAGACGGGCCTTCCACCTTGCTTTTTGCCTGGACCTGGTACCAGCTGCCTTACGGTGTGGTGGCGGTGTCCCTTTCGACCGCCTTCCTGACCGAGATGAGCGATTGTGTGGCACGCAAGGACCTCGACGGCCTGCGTGTCCACATCAAACAAGGGCTTTCCACCACCCTGTTCCTTATCATCCCCTTGGCTGCCATCATGATAGCCCTTGCTGCCCCTATCATCCAGATATTCCGTGCCGGCGAGTTCACGCAGGACGATGTGGGCTATGTCTCTTTGGTGCTTGCTGCCTGGCTGACAAGCCTCCCCTTCTATGCAGGGCAGATGTTCTTATACCGCGTGTTTGCGGCTTTGCGGCAATTCATGGCTTTTGCACTGGTCAGCTGCGGTCTTTGCATCATACAGGTGGGTCTTTATGCGCTTTTGTGCAGCAATGGCGCCTTTGGATTGGGGCTTTTAGGCGTCCCCGTGGCCGATTTCGTCTATTATGCCCTGCAGTTCGTCGTTATGGCCTTCATCCTTAAACGAAGGGTGGGGCACTTCGGCATGCCTGAGGTCGTCCGGACAGGCTTGAAGATGCTAGGGGCGTCGGCAGTCGCTGTGGCAGCCGTCATGGGGCTGCTTTTACTGTTCCCGCTGCAACAGAGCATCGTTGCCAGCCTTGGCGGCCTTGTGCTGCTCGGCAGCGTAGGGCTTCTTCTTGCCTTCTTGGTAGGCAGGCTGTTGCGGGTTCCCGAGATGGATTCTGCGTTCGCCTTGTTGAGGAAGCTGGCCGACCGGCTTCCTGCCTTGGAACGGCTGATGAGCCTTTTGCCTTGGCGGCGGCAAGCCAAGGAAGGCCATGCCGGGAGCAAGGCTTAGCAGGGAATTGCTTGGGGGAAGGGATCTGCTGCTACTGGCGTTGCTGCTACTGGCGCTGCTGGCGCTGCTGGCTTTGCTGGCGCTGCTGGCGCTGCTATTGCTGGCACCGCCACCACCAACAGCTGGGGGAAGGGTGCCCGCAGGGCTCCAGGAGGAAATGCCTCGCCTGCCCGAAGCCATGCAATGAACGCATCCCGGAGCCTGAGCCAGAGCGCATTAGAAACCCCCCGGGGGAAGCACGCCCGCGTCGAGATGGTACCGGTAAGCCCTGCCTTGGGCGGTCAAGCCTTGCGTACCCGCTCTGCAGCACAGGGCCCCTTGCGGGAACGTGCGCGGTTCACCGGGGAAGAAACCTGGCAGAAGGTAGGCAAGCATGCCCGGATGCCCCTGGATGACAAAGCGATGGCCGCGATGGCCGAACCGGCTGGGCAGACAGCCCACCGGAGGGGCGCCCTGCCCCTGCCCAAGCCTGTCCCCTTGCCCGGAGCAAACGAAGGGGCCTCTGAAGCAAAAGCGGGGCTGCCCTTCGCGAACGGGGGCTTTCCGGCGGCAAGGGTGAGCCCGCCCAACGCGAACGGTGCCTTGCCCGTAGCGAACGGGGACCTGCCTGCGGCAAATGGAACATCACACCACGATGACCAGGTTTATTCCGACCCCGGTACCACCATTTATTCCGACCCTGGTGCCACCGGGGCAATCATGGCTCGCGCCAAACACCTCTGATTCAGCTGCCCGCCATCAGCAAGCCTCCGTGAACTCCTTCAGCGGCAATCATGGCTCGGGTCAAATTACTCTGAATCAGTCTTTTTTCCTCGTCATAGACAATGCAAGGGAATATGCGGCAATGGTTCGGGTCAAATTACTCTGAATCCGGGGCCTTCCGGGAGAGCCGGATGTGACCGGCAATCCTGAGCCGACAATCTTGAGCCGGCAATCCTAGACGGGCAATCCTAGACGGGGCGCTTATGCCCTTCTTCTGTCGTCAGGATGAGCGGGCCATCTGCGGTGATGGCAACCGTTTTCTCGAAATGGGCTGATGGTTTCCCATCGGCAGTGCAGACAAGCCAGCCATCGGGCATCTGCTTGGTACGATGGCCACCCAGGTTTATCATAGGCTCGATGGCAAGCACCATGCCCGGTTCCAGCCTGATGCCGGTATGCCTGCGGCCATAGTTCGGCACATTGGGATCTTCATGCATGTCGCGCCCGATGCCATGGCCTACGTATTCCCTGACTACTCCGAAACCCGCTGCTTCGGCGATCTCCTGCACGGCTGCCCCGATATCGCCGAGGCGGTTGCCAGGACGGGCAGCTTCCAACCCCGCCCACATGCATTTCTCGGTCACCTCAAGCAAGCGCTTCTTTTCAGGCGAGATGGCTCCTACTGCGTAAGTCCAGGCGTTGTCGCCCACCCAGCCGTCAACGATGGCCCCGGTATCGATGGAGAGGATATCGCCTTCCTTAAGTATCACCTGTGCAGAAGGAATCCCATGGACTATCTGGTCGTTGACCGAGGCACAGATAGAACCGGGGAAGCCCCCGTAACCCTTGAACGCAGGAACCGCCCCCTCGAGCCGGATGAGGGTCTCGGCGAAACGGTCGAGCTCTAGGGTGGATATCCCCGGCTTGACCCGCGCCCCAACCTCACGGAGGACTTTGGCCGATATGCGGCCTGCCTCTTTCATGGCCTCTATCTCGCCGGGAGTTTTCTTAATTATCACTGAGATCGTGAGCCTTTCCTGTACCACGACCGTTGCCACGGTCTGACTGTCTGCACGAAGTATACCAGATGGCTGCTGTCTTGTGCTTGTTGACGCGCCCACTTGTGTTCCGTGGTGAATGAAAAAGGTAAGTGTTCAGACCCCAGGCTAGAACATAAAAGGCCCCGCCGAAATGAGTGGATGCGGGGCCTTTGCCAGAGGGCCTCTTCGGAGGTAGTGAAAGGCCCTGGTAGCGTGAAATGTGACATTCAGGAGCGGCCTGTGGCCGCCGTTTCAGGAGAATCGCGAAGGCTTCTCTTTGATATTCTTAAGCTTCAGCAGGCTGAGTGTAGTTGCGGGTGACCGAGGGGTCGACCGGGACACCGGGCCCCATCGAGGAAGCAAAGGTGATGGTCTTCACGTACTTGCCCTTGGCAGCTGCCGGCTTCATGCGGATAACCTCGTCGTAGATGGCGCCATAGTTCTCGGCGAGCTTCTCTGGGGTGAAGCTCACCTTGCCGACGATGACATGGGCAATGCCATAGCGGTCGGCGCGGTACTCGACGCGCCCGCCCTTCAGTTCCTTGACCGCCTTTGCGACGTCATTGGTCACGGTGCCCAATTTGGGGTTGGGCATGAGGCCGCGTGTGCCGAGGATCTTGCCCAACTTGCCTACCTTGGCCATCTGATCGGGGGTTGCCACCGTTGCGTCGAAGTTGATGTTTCCCGCCTGGATGTCTGCTATCAGGTCGTCCGAACCGACGATCTCGGCACCGGCATCGGCTGCTGCCCGCGCTGCATCACCTTCAGCGAACACCGCAACGCGCACCGTCTTGCCCGAGCCGTTGGGCAGGCTGACCGTGCCACGCAGCTGCTGATCGGCTTGGCGGGTGTCAAGACCCAGGCGGAAGTGCACTTCCACTGTCTCGTCGAACTTCGCCTTGGCAATCTCCTGTACCAGCTTGATAGCCTCAAGCGGGGGCAAGGGGGTCTCGTTGACCTGTGCGGCGGCTGCCCTATAGCTTCTTGATTTCTTGACCATTCTTCTTCCTTTCGTGGTGATGGCGAGTGTAGCTTCACTCTTCCACTGTTGTCATCTATCCTATGACTCCAAAGTGCGGCCCGAAAGCATGGCTGCAAGCTTCTTGGAGGGGACATACTTCTTCTTGGGGGCACGGCCTTCGATCTCGACCCCCATGCTGCGCGCCGTACCGGCGATTATCTCCATCGCCGCTTCGACCGTGTTGGCGTTGAGGTCGGGCATCTTCATCTCGGCAATCTCGCGAAGCTGTTCTTCAGTGAGCTTTCCCACCTTTTGGAGCTGGGGAATGCCCGACCCGCTCGAGATGCCGAGCTTTTCCTTGATGAGCACTGCGGCGGGCGGGGTCTTCAGGACGAAGCTGAAGGTCTTGTCCTCGTACACCGTAATCTCGACGGGGATGATGGTGCCGGCCTTGTCCTGTGTCTCGGCGTTGAACGCCTGGCAGAACTGCATGATGTTGACGCCCTGGGCGCCAAGCGCAGGGCCTACCGGAGGGGCAGGGTTCGCAGCCCCGCCTACTATCTGCAGCTTTATAAAACCTGCAACTTTCTTTTCAGCCATGATAAGAAATCCCTTTCTGTATCGTTTCACATAGTGCGCCCGACCTACAGCGAATGGTTTCGTTCCCTGCTCTTCGCCGGACAGCCTGACCGTATAAGGCCAGGTTTTGCGTTGCAGCCGGATCAGGCTGCCTCAATGGTTCCTCTATCAACAAAGCCCCGTATGAGAAGCCCCTTCCACATGGGCATACGTGACCAGTGTTTGCATCTTAGATTTTTGCAACCTGATCGAACGAAAGCTCGACCGGTGTCTCACGCCCGAAGATCGACACCATGACCTTTATCTTGTTGGCCTCGGGCGAGACCTCTGAGACTATGCCATCGAAATCGGCCAAGGGGCCGGTGACCACCTTGACTGCGGTTCCCACCTCGAGGTTCGAAGACGTCTTCTTCGGAGCCTCTAGGCTGGCCCGTTTCATTATCTTATTGTATTCCTCGCGGGTAAGCGGCTGCGGCTTGCCCAGGCTTCCCACGAAGCCTGTCACGCCGGGGGTGTTGCGCACTGCCGCCCAACTCCTGTCGTCAAGCTCCATGCGCACCAGCACATAGCCGGGAAAGACCTTCTTTTCGTTCTCGACCCTGCGGCCGCCTTCCTTTATCTCGGTGACCATCTCGGTGGGGATCTCTATGCCGAAGACGGCGTTCTCAAGCCCCATGGTCTCAATGCGGGTCTCCAGGTTCTTCTTCACCTTGTTCTCATACCCTGAATAAGTATGCAGGACGTACCATTTCTTCGCCACGGCTTTATGCCCCCAACCCAGAGATAAGAAGCAGGAGCGGCGTCACAACACCGTTGTCCAAGAGAAGGACATACAATCCGAAGAATATCAGGGCGCCCACGACAACCAGGCTCCACCGTAGCACATCCTGACGCGTTGGCCAGGTGACACGACGCAGCTCGGCGCGGACATCACTGAAGAAGCCGAAACGCCTCTTCTTGGCAGGCTTCTTCTCTTCCTTCTTCATCAGTTTCTTAGGCTCGGGCTCGGGCAGTGCTTCAGCCTTCTTGAAGAAGGGCTTCTTTGTCTTTTTTGCATCTGCTTCTTCGGCCTTGGCAAGCTGCTCATCGGTAGCCTGTGCCTTGACCTCGGCCTCTACCTTCTTTTGAGCCCTCGCAACAGAGGCTTTTGCTCTTTGCGTCTTCGATTTCTTAGCCATCGGATTCCTTACACTTCGAGGGTTTCTTCTTCCTCACTATAACGCCAACAAGCAGCCTGATTCCAAGCTGCTCGTACCAACAAGCTGGCAGGCCAGGAGGGACTCGCCAATCGCAGCACTCTGTGCTGCGCTTGCATGCCTCGCTCACTTCCGTTCGCTCGACCCTTGACAGCCCGCTGGGCTGTCAAGCCCTTGCGGGTTCGAGTCCTGCTTCCAGGGCTTGAACCGTACAAGGCTCCCCGATTCTGCCTTTTCAAAAATCTGGCAGGCCAGGAGGGACTCGAACCCCCAACATGCGGTTTTGGAGACCGCCGCTCTACCAATTGGAGCTACTGGCCTATCACGTTTCCCGACGCTTTATCGAGTCTCTTTGTGGAGGGTGTGGCCACCGCACCACTTGCAGAACTTCTTCATCTCGATACGGTCAGGGTTATTCTGCTTGTTCTTCTTGGTCGTATAGTTCCGGCGCTTGCAATCAGTGCAGGCCAATGTGACCAATGTACGCATGAATTCTCCTTTATACTCTTACTTGTGCGCTTGGGCTCCATACACATGAATGGTGACATGGCGCGGCATTTTCGTTTGCCGCGCCATGCGGTCTTATGGTGTGATGCAGCCTTCAGGCTACTTCAAGATCTTGGTGACACGACCAGAGCCGACCGTGCGCCCGCCTTCGCGGATAGCGAAGCGGAGGCTTTCCTCCATGGCGATGGGGTGGATCAGCTCGCCACGGAGCTCCACGTTGTCGCCCGGCATGACCATCTCGGTTCCCTCGGGCAGGTGGGCAACACCGGTGACGTCGGTGGTGCGGAAGTAGAACTGCGGGCGGTAGCCGTCGAAGAAGGGGGTGTGA
>JAIRPR010000141.1 GCA_031256895.1 Coriobacteriaceae bacterium | reverse complement strand
ATGGGGATCGCGCAGCAGATCGACTTATGGGAGCCACCAGTCTCAACGCAACTGTTGCGCTGAGACTGGGACATTGCGCCCATTGATGCGCCGAACCGGGGTGCGGTTCAAACGCGATTTAACGATTTAACGGCCAGCGATGGGGTGTTGCTGTAGGAGCCGAAAATAACCGCAAGACCAAGATTGACGCGTAGGTTTGTGGTATCATGGGAACCAGCGTGGACGTTCTACGTTCTGTGACCCATTCGCCCATCATGTCAGGAGGACAGGGATGTCAAGCGGAGCCATAAAGGTTGTGCCAGCGGATTTCCAGGCGGCTTCAGCGGAGTTGGAGTCCTTGGTGCAGTCCCTGGGGAAATGCAAAAAAGCCTTGGAGGAAAGCTATGCCTCTATGAGGGCGGGCTGGCATGGCGCTGCAGCCGATGCCTTCGAGGCAAGGTACTTCTGGCTCTTCTTGGGCTTTGATGGCGTCCTGGCGAAGATGGAGGATTGCGCCCAGGACATCCGGATGACCGGCGAGACCATGCAGGCCATCGACGACATGGCGGCAGGCTTCTTCTCCTTCATCTCATCTGCCCCCGACAGGCTCTCCGGTTTCCTGGACAGGGACGGGCAATGAGCTGCCGTTGCGTCGACATAGCTCGTTGCCAACGCGACCTGGACGTATTAAGGGGACAAGCCGCCCCTTGCGCCCGCCGCGCAAACGACAGTTGCACGCACATCGATACTGCCTTGAGCAACGCAGCTTCCAGTGTCGGGAAGGCAATTGAAACCGCCTCGATTGCCGAGCTGCAGTCACAGCTTGGCAAACTGGGCAAACAGGAACACAAAGCCGTGTGGGAGCTCGACAACGGATGCGTCAGCGAGGCCACCAGGATAGCTGCTTCGATAAGCCAAATGCGGACAGAGGATGCCGCATACCACAGGTCGGTTGCAGAAGCCCAAGCGAAGGCTGCGGCAGTTGCAAGAGCGCAGGCGCAAGCACAGGCGCTCGCTCAGGCAGAGGCACAGGCAAAGGCGGCCATGGGCAAGTGGCAGTCCAGATGAACCGGGCCACCCATCGCCTCTCGTCGACTTTACGTTCACGCACGAACGGTTGATGGACGTATATCTTTTCTCGCAAGATTGTTAAAAGGCTGTTATACCCTATCCGCTCGAAGGCTCATACGAACTTGATCTCACCTTGCTCTTCAAGCTTTCCCCGAAACACCGCCCCTGACATAAGGACACAGCTACTGTATTGCTTTTTTACCTTTGTACACCTAAAAAACCTCACATCCTGGAAGCATCAGCGTCCGCGGCCTATTATAATCTTTTTCTCATCTGCGGGTAAGTCTATCTGGAGCTTAGTTTATGTATTTCGGTCAGCGGCAATTATCCGTTAAATCGCGTTAAATCGCGTTTGAACCGCACCCCCCCTACATGGCATCACTGGTTGACAGTAATCACGTAATGGTTACAGCAGTAATCTCGGTGGCTGAAGTAAGGCGTATCCTCCTGTACAAATGTATCGATGAAGCAGAGCTTGCGGGTCTTTTCGACGACTTCGAACTCATTGACTGAGACGTGGAACTCTGCGAGAGCGCAAGCAGAATTAAAAACCCGAGATCAGCGGGGACAGACTATATCAAGACTTTGGATGCCCTGCATATTCAGGCCGCAATCAACGGTGCGGCAGACACTTTCGTATCCTACGACGAGCTTCAAGGGAGAGCTGCCCGTTCAATGGGACTAACTGTGTTTTCGCCAGGACGGGATACCAAGGACTAAGTGATGGCTGCATCTAACGGCAGCTGGGCGTCTCTATACCAGCAATGCTTCTGAGGGCAGGTGGCGGCAAGGCAGGTGCAGGCCGGACGCAGGGGGCTTCGGTGCCCCTTGGGGGACGGTCTGCCGCGAGTTGCCTGCTGCTGGCCTTCAACCAGCGCCATCGGCACCGCCCCCGCTGGAGGCGTAGCTGAAGGGCACGATTATGCCGCCCGCTGGCACAACCTTTATGGCTCCGCTTGACATCCAGACCCCCTGACATGATGGGCGAATGGGTCACAGAACGCAGTACGTCCACGCTGGTGCCTACGGTACCACAAACCTGCGCGTCAATCTTGGCCTTGCGGTTATTTTCGGGATAAGATGGCTTCGCATTTTGCTTTTTTGTGCGCTGCCGTACAATGTACACAGCTAGAATGCGTTACCGGATACCGAAGAATGCCTGCAGGGCGAAGCGCCAAAGCGAAATGCCAAGGCGACGCACTGGCCTTTGGACACTGACAGGGAAAGGAGGCCTCGCCGCGAGGCAGGCAGACCGAGAAGAGGTGACGCGTCAAAGACCAATGAAGGAGGTAGGTATGCCTACAATCACTCGTGACCAGGTTAAAGTACCAGCGGATGTGATGCCGGAATCACGGGAGCTTTATATCGAGAACTACCTGAAGGCTACGCGGGGCACAGGCCGCCTGATGTTGTTCGCCTGCGACCAGAAGATCGAGCACCTCAATGCCGACTTCTATGGCGAGGGCATCGATATTGCCGATAACGAGCCCGAACATCTTTTCAGGATCGGCTCGCAAGGCGTGTGCGGCGTGCTTGCCGGTCAGCGGGGGCTGATAGCCCACTATGCGGCCGATTACCCGGAGATAAATTACCTGGTGAAGATGAACTCGAAGACGAACATCATCAAAACCAGCCAAGACGACCCCTATTCACCGCAACTGCACGACATCGAGGCGGTGCTTGCCATGCGCGAGGCAGGGGTGAACATCGTAGGCCTGGGCTACACCATATACCTTGGCTCTGAATACGAGTCCACCATGCTGGCGGAGGCCGGGGAGCTGATCGCCCAAGCCCACGCAAGCGGTTTCCTGGTGGTGCTGTGGATATACCCCCGTGGCAAAGCGGTCGCTGCCGAAAAGGATCCTGCCCTCATTGCGGGTGCCGCCGGCGTCGCCTTGTGCCTGGGTGCCGATTTCGTGAAGGTGAACCCCCCTAAGCCTGCCGAAGGCAGTCCTGCCGAGGCTTTGAGGATAGCATCCCAGGCATCCGGGCGCTGTGGACTGGTGTGCGCGGGTGGTTCGACCGTTGACGCGAAGACCTTCCTAACCCAGCTGCACGACCAGATCCACATCGGCGGGGCCAGTGGCAATGCCACGGGGCGCAACATCCATCAGCGTTCGTTTGACGAAGCGGTGCGCCTGACCAAGGCCATTTCGGCCATTACTTTGGCGGATGCCACTGTTGAAGAGGCTTTGGCCGTGTTCAATGGCGAAAAGGACTTTTCCCTGTAAGAAAGAATGGCTTCCGTGAGTTATTACCTTTCGTCGATAACTCACGATGCCCCGAAAAAATGGCTTCCGTGACAGGATTCTTGACCCCGCCTTGCTGCTCCGTCCAGCCATCAGCGCTGGTTTCTTGGGGAAGCTGAAGCCAGATGACAGCATTCATGACCCCGCGTGGCTGACACCGGGGTCATGTTTTTTGTCCTCGAGAAACCGACAAGGGGGGATAGGTCATTGCCTTAGTGCCAAGGCGTGGTTCATGGGATCATCAATGTCGGCCGTGATCTGACGCCTTCTATCCGATGCCTTCGCCGATATACATGGCATCTCCGAAGGAAAGGAAGCGGTAGTCAGACCGAAGCGCGTGTGCGTAAGCGGCCATCAGGTGTTCTTGACTCGAGAAGGCTGAAACCAGCATCAACAGTGTCGAGCGGGGCACATGGAAGTTCGTGATGAGCGCATCGACCACACGAAAACGGTATCCGGGCAGGATATAGAGCGATGTTGCTTCACGGTTCCGGGCGCGGGGCGCGCCCAATCGTTCGTCCCAGGAGCTCTCGAGGCTGCGCACGCTGGTGGTCCCGACGGCAACCACCCGCTTCCCTCGTGCCCGGGTTTCCTGGATGGCATCGACCACCTTCTGGGGCACCGTATGGTATTCGGTATGGATATGATGGAGGGCAGGGTCTTCTTCATCGATGGTGCGGAAGGTGTCAAGCCCGACTTCCAGTTCGATCTTCTCGAAGCGGACACCCTTTTCCTCGATGCGCCGTATCAGGCCGGGGGTGAAATGGAGGCCTGCCGTCGGTGCGGCGGCAGAGCCTTCCCGGCGCGAGAACACTGTTTGGTACATTTCTTCATCGCCGCTATAGTGCCTGATGTAGGGGGGGAGAGGGGTATGGCCGGCCGCATGGAGGGCATCTTGAAGCGTGGGGTGGGTCAGGGTGCCCAACCGGGCAAGACGTGCCCCTTTCTCGCCGTTATCGACCCAATCGACAATCTCGGCCACCAGGGCAGGCGGTGCTGAACCGGGGATGGCATCCTTGGCTGCGAACTCAATGACCGCGCCAGGCTTGAGGCGTTTGCCTGGGCGCACCAGCACTTCCCAGAGGGCGGAGATACCAGAAGCATGGGTACTTCTATCGGGGGCTTCCCGGAGTAGGAACACCTCGGCTTTGCCGCCGCTTCCCCGTTTGGTGCCCAACAGGCGGGCGGGCAAGACCCGCGTTTCGTTGGCAACCAGAAGGTCGCCGGGGTCAAGATAGTCGTAGATGTCGTGAAAGAGGCAATCAACAAGAGCCCCGGTGCTGCGGTCCATTGCCAAGAGCTTGCATTCGTCACGTACTGGCCAAGGGCTTTGCGCGATGCAGCTTTCAGGCAGATGGTAGTCGAAATCGCTTGTTCTCATACGGGGCTGCCTGGCTTTGGTTGCTGGCGTTCGGGTGCGCCTTTAACTGCCTTGCGGGCTTGTCTGCGTTCTGCGCGTTCTGCGGCAGCCTCGTCGAGAGAGAAGCGGCAACCGCAATAGTTCTGGCGATACATTCCCAGCTCGCGGCTTCGCCTGGTCGCTTCAGGGTACAAAGGGCTGAAGTCCACGAAGTGCGCCTTGATTCCCCTGCGCTGGGCTGCCGCTTCCAGTTCTTCCTGTATGACCTTGCCGAACTGGTATGGGCTGACCGAAAGGGTGGTGCAGATGCCCTCGAAGCCATGGGTGCTGGCATAGGCTGCCGCTTCAGCGAAACGTAGCCGATAACACAGACGGCAGCGGCCTTCACGGAGGGATCCCGGCTTGTCGTCAGAATTGCCCCCCAGTCCATTACAGGGGCTGCTCACCGGTTCTTCCTCTAGGCCGTTTTCCCGGCCTTCGTCCAGCTTGTCGGACGTGGCATGCACCAAGCCGCGTTCTGGATTGCACCCCAGGCTGTTTCCCCGTCTTTCGTTTCGGTTGGGGATTGCGGTTCCCCCGGCCTCATTCCAGCCAGCAACTCCCCTGGCCTCATTCCAGCCAGCAAGTCTTCCGACATCATTCCAGCCAGCAACAGCGTCTTCCCAGGCTGAAGGATCATAGTTGCCCTCCAAGAAGGGGATGTTCAGGCTTTCCGCCCAATCGTGCAAGGTGTCACGGCGCCGCTCATATTCAGCTTCGGGATAAATGTTCGAGTTCATATAGGCAAGGCATACTTGATGCCCCGCTTCGTGCAGCACGCGGACCGGTTCCAGCGAGCAAGGCCCGCAACACGCATGGAGTAGTAATTTCATAGGAATCAAAGCGTCCTTTCAAAACTGTTCTATACTACCAAAGACAAGGCTGCCAGTCGATGGACTCGCGCGAGATGAAAGGACATTTGCATGAACCAGTCACCCTATCGGGCCATATTCTTCGATTTGGATGGTACTCTGTTGCCCATGGACCTTGATGAGTTCCTGCAAGGCTACATGGGAACGCTTGAGCGTTTCGTCGATGCCCATGGCCTTGATGGCAAGGCGTTCTCAAAGGCCTTGAATGCGGGAATCCGCGCAATGGCGTTTGACGACAGCCCGCGTTCCAATGCCGAAGTGTTCTGGGAAGCCTTCTTCAAAGGGGTACTGGGCACAACTAAAAAAGCAGCGCTTAAGGCCATTTCGGGAAAGCCAGCAACCAAAACGCTTTTGAGTGGGCAAGAAGAAGCCTCCGGGCAAATGTCTGCTGAAATGCAGGGGTGGCTGGCGGTGTTCGAAGACTTCTACGAGAACCATTTTGGGGCTATCGGGCAGGACACACTAGCGAACCCCTTTGCGGCCCGGTCGATAGAGGTGCTGGCCGCAAAAGGTTATCCTCTGGTCTTGGCTACCATGCCCATGTTTCCCCTGCGTGCTGTCGAATGGCGGTGTGCGTGGGCAAAGGTCGATCCAGCGGTGTTCGTGCGCATCACCCACTTTGAGAACTCGACATCCATCAAGCCGAAGCACGCGTATTTCCAAGAGAACCTGAAAGCAACAGGCCTTGCCCCCCATGAAGTGTTGATGGTGGGCAACAACACGCGCGAGGACCTGGCCTGTCTGGGGCTTGGCATGGATGCCTATCTTATCACGGACCATCTGATCGATCCGGTAGGCTTCGACCTTTCCACCGTGAAGCACGGAAGCTTCGAAGACTTCCTCGCCTGGACTGAAGGCCTGCCGCCCTGTGGCAGTCCAGCCACTTGTTTTGAGAAGGGATTGGTGGCTGCTGAACAAGGAGATGCACAAGGAATGCTAAGAGCCACTGCAGAAGATGCAACGGAACAGGTTGTGGAAGACGTGGCGATTGAAGCCCCCGCGAAAGAGGATGGGGTCAATCGAGCAGTCCCCTTGTCAAAGGACGAAGACGCACATGGCACCCATCCGGCAAAGGACGAAGACGCGCATGGCACTTTTTGATTTCACCAGAGAGGCCCAAAGCGGCCATGCCCGCGCAGCCCGCTTCGCCACAGCCCACGGGGACATAAAGACCCCGGTGTTCATGCCGGTTGGGACACGTGCTTCAGTGAAGGGGATAACGCCCGACCAGTTGAAGGAATTGAACGCCCAGGTGATCCTGGCGAATGCCTACCATTTGTTCCTGCGTCCCGGGGCTGGCATCATTGAAGATGCTGGAGGCTTGCATTCCTTCATGAACTGGAGCGGGCCCATCCTGACCGATTCGGGCGGGTTCCAGATATTCTCACTTGCCGATACCCTGAGCATCAGCGCTGAAGGGGTCGATTTCCGTTCCATCTACGACGGCAGCAAACAGCATTGGACACCCGAAGACAACATGCGGCTCCAACAAAGCCTGGGGGCAGATATCGCCATGCAGCTCGACCAATGCGCACCCTATCCGGCTTCCCGCGAATTCGTTGCCCAAGCAACAGCCACTTCAACAGCTTGGGCAAAACGCTGCTTGGCAGCGCATACCCGCTCCGATCAGGCCTTGTTTGGGATAGTTCAAGGGGGCATGCATCTTGACCTGCGTCTTCAATCTATCGAAGACCTGATTGAGATAGGAAAGAAGAGCCAAGATGCCGGCCACAAGGATTTCCAAGGCTTCGGTATCGGGGGTTATTCGGTAGGCGAGGAACATGATGTCATGTTCGAGACCCTGGGGGAAGTGGCCCGTGCGCTCCCCCCCGAGAAGCCCCGCTACCTCATGGGGGTCGGCAACCCCACCACGCTGGTTCGCGCAGTGCGTGAAGGGGTCGATATGTTCGATTGCGTCCTGCCCACCCGGACAGCCCGGATGGGAACAGCCTTTTCATCCCAAGGGCGGATGAATCTGCGCAATGCGCAATACACACGCGACTTCGGCCCTTTGGACGAATCCTGCACCTGCGGAGTCTGCGCCCATTATTCTCGGGCTTACCTTCGTCATCTGGTGAAATCCAATGAGATGCTGGGCGGTATCCTGCTTTCCCTCCACAACATGCATTACCTGATCGATCTGATGGGCCGTGCCCGTGAAGCCATCCTGGCCGACCGTTACGAGGACTTTTATAGGGAATGGGTCCACTCTCCCGCCGCGAACGACTATTAGGAAAGCCCTTGCTGGCTGCAGGTGGCGATCCCAAGCCTCGCTCCCTTTTTCAGAGGACCAGAACCGTTGATGGACTAATCGCCAGGCAGGCAGCAGAGGCGCTTCAAGCCTCGCTCACATCGCCTGGCAGGCAGCAGGGGCGCCTCAAGCCTCGCGCACATCGCCTGGCAGGCAGCAGGGGCGCTTCAAGCCTCGCTCGCATACCTCCCGTGCGTCGCGCTAAGCCCATTCATCCCCCTCAGTCAGCCAAGGTATTTCTGTTTCGGGCACCGCCCGGCCAAGGGCTTGTGCACAGGGGC
>JAIRPR010000104.1 GCA_031256895.1 Coriobacteriaceae bacterium | reverse complement strand
GACGCCCCAATGCATGCTGACCAGCTGCACATCGCTCACTGCGTTCAAAGCCTTCATATCTCGTTCGATACGACCACGGTCTATAAGATCGACCAGGTATTCCTTTCCATTCGGGGTCTCATATCCATTAAGGCCATAGGTGTAACTGGCCAGACCGAGGCGCACATCGTTCACCACAACGACGGTAGGCTTACCGGCATCTTCCGCAGAGGCATGGGTGCCTGTCTGCACCAAGGTCGGCAGGTTCTTGATGTGGTCAAGCTGCGAAAGGATTCCTTGTTCACCTGCATCAAGCACGTGGTTGGAAGCCGTGTTCACCCAATCGAAGCCGGCCGACGCGACAGCATCCAATATCTCATGCGGACTGTTGAAGGAAGGGTAATCCGATAGGCCAAGCCCCGTACCCCCACAAACGGTCTCCTGGTTGATGAAGGCGAAATCAACCTCTTCGACATAAGGCTTGGTAGGCGCGTAGACATCGTTGAAATCATAGGTGCCATCGCCCTTGGCATGGGTGAGGTAGACCGTTTTATGGATAAGGTTGTCCCCCACCGCAGCAAAGGTGACCGTTCTCAAGTCAGGGGCGGCTCCCGCCGATCCGGGGGCTTGCCTGGCATCAAGGATCGGATACCCTCCGATGTCTTGGGCATTATTCGGGGACTTCTGGCCTTCCCCCGAGGCGCAAGCTGCTGCTACGGCCAGCAAAGCTGCCCAGGCAAACATCGCCACAAGCTTGCAGAACGCCCTTAGGGTGGACAGACTGCTTGCCTTCTTGCTTTCGACCATGGTGCGCCATGACGACATGATGCCTCCGTTATAACGGTGTCGAGTCAGTGTGCCCATTATAGCCCAAAGCACCTGCAAACTGAAACTCCCCGCAAAATATGGTCTGTTCGATTCGCCGGCAGTTTTATACTTTGCCTTATAGCGAGGAACTTTCAATTCCGCAGGTCAGAACAGCCTAACTAAGTTTTGTGGGGAGTTTCAGTTGCAAAGGCCTTTAATCCTTGATGAAGGGCAGGTTTCTCAGGGCTTTGAGCAAAGGCAGCCCCAGGACATACACCACCAAGGCCTCCCCTATCCCCGTCGCTATCACGCCGAAGAGGTACATGGGCAGATAAGCACCGTCCAAGCTTATGTTGGTGAAAGGGATGGTGTAGAACCCCAAGCCCTGCAAAAGGATTGGCAGATATGCCGGAACGATGATCGCATTGGCAAGAACGGGGCCCAAAAGGGCAAGCTTCGGCCTTTCTTTGAACCTTCGGCACCAGAGCGCCCCTCCCAGTGTGGCTATGCTGCCGAACACCACATCAAGCAGACCTAAGGCCCCTGTCCCATTGATGATGCAGGCAATCAGGTTTGCGATGACGCAGCCCAAAGCAAGGCCAGGAACAGCAGCAGAGGTGGCCGCCGCACACACCGTGACCGCCTCGGAAAGGCGGAACTGCACAGGTCCCCAGGCCAAACCCTGCAAGAGGAGAAGGGTGGCCAGAGTGGCCGCTGCATAGATTGCGGCAATCATACCAGCACGCGCCACAAAAGAGGCACCGAGGCCTTTTTCAGCTTTGGGGGGTGCCGGGTTCTTGGGTTCTGCGGCATTAGGGGATTCTAGGGTCTTGGACTCTGCGAGTTCTGCGACTTTTGCGGGCGATGTGTTCCCCGGTTCTGCGACTTCTGCGGGCGACGGGTTCCCCGGGTCTGGGGCTTCTATGGGCGACGGGTTCCCCGGTTCTGCGACTTCTGCAGATACGGCAGCATCAGGTTCTTTCATAGGAATCCTCCTTTTCCACGCGGCTTCATGCCGTGGGTCTTGGGCAACTAATACAAGGTGGATGCAGGGCCCAACGGTGCAAACACGCATCCAGTATACCAGAATCGTTGCCGTTCATGGGCTAGGCACCGACCATACCGTACCCTGATTGCCCTTTGTCGATTGGGTAGAGAAACTTGCAGGTGAATTACCTCTCACTGGCTGACCCATGAACGGTAACCCAGAATCGCCTGCCCGTTGATCGCGCCGAAAGCTTGACCATTGCTATTTGCCTGCGTATGTTGCATGATGGGTTCGATATGAAACGGCCTCCTTCTTATCAGGGGCTCAGAAAAGCGGGAGCGGGATAACAGCAGGTCCCCGTTAAGGCTTCGGCCAGAAAGGCTGCGCATTGCCATGGTTCTCAGACAGAACGGTCTTGTTCCTTTGATGCCCTCTCAGGGGTCTTTGCATGGAGCTTTTTGAAGCCAAGGACATATCCGCCTCTTTCGGGCAGGGCATCGACCGCCAATCGGTTTTCACCAACGCGAACCTGGTGCTGAAGGAATCGTGCATCTACGACCTGGTCGGTCAGTCTGGCAGCGGGAAATCAACCCTGTTGCGCGTACTTGCACGTATGCTGGGCCGGGATAGCGGAAGGCTTTTCCTCGATGGACGATCGAGCGAAGACGTGCCTACCACCTTCTGGCGACGAAGCGTATGTCTCGTGCCGCAAAAAACCGCCCTTGTTGCAGGGTCTGTCAAGGAGAACCTTCTTTTGCCCTGGTCGCTGAAGATCCACGAAGGTGAAATGAAGCCAGCTGACGAGGAACTGGAAAACATGCTGGCCACTGCTGGGCTTGCAGACATTGGGCTTCACCGCGATGTCGCCCAGCTTTCGGGCGGTCAGGCTGCCCGGGTCTCGCTCCTGCGGGTCTTTGCGACAAAACCAAAGGTGCTTCTTCTCGATGAAGTCGATGCAGCGCTCGATGACGAGACGTCTTGGGCAATCAGTAGTCTGACTTCCTCACTTGTCGAAGGGAAGATGGCCTGCCTTCGGATCAGGCATCGCGCATCCGACGGGTTTGCGCAAGGTATATACAACTTGTCTCAGGGCACTGTAAGCTATGCCGACAGCACGGTTTCCGCAAGGAAAGCCTCACCTTCGAGCAAAGAAGCTGCCATCCAGGAAGCCTGTTCTTCTTTAGGCTGCCAAACAGGAGCAACAGAAGAAAGGGGCACGTCATGACAACCGGGGGAGTGGTCGAGATCGGCACCGTGGAGCTTTTGTCTGCCAGCATTCTGATGCTGGCAGCGGGCATCATTGCCTATAGGCTTGAGCTTCGTTTGACGAAGAGCATTATTGTCTCATCCATCAGGTGTTTCATCCAGCTGCTTGCAATCGGTTTTTTATTGCAGTACCTTTTTGAATGGCAGACCTGGTGGATAGTGCTTCTTGTTGTTCTTTCCATGATGGCCGCAGCAACCCAGATAGCCACTTCCCGCATACAGAACAAAGTGCCCGGCTTGATCTTGGTCGTGTTCTTTTCTCTTCTTGCTTCTTCTGTTGCAGTCAGCGCAATCGTGGTTGAGGGCATCATCCATGCTGAGCCTTGGTACAACGCCCAGCAGCTTATCCCCATCACGGGGATGATCCTGGGGAACACCATGAGCGCAATCGCTGTTGCAACCGACCGGCTCTTTGTTGACATGGATGCGCGTTCCGATGAGATGTTTGCCCTTGTCGCCCTAGGAGCCACGCCGCGTGAGGCTGCGCTCCGTTCCCTTAAATCGGCGATAGGTGCTGGAATGACTCCTGTTCTGGCTTCAATGTCGGCCGCAGGGGTCGTCACCATCCCCGGA
>JAIRPR010000201.1 GCA_031256895.1 Coriobacteriaceae bacterium | reverse complement strand
AGGATTGTTGGTGCTCATGATTGCCACAAGCGGCAGGCTGAAAAGCGGCCTGTATTCCAACCCTGCTTCTTCAATCTTGCTTCGAACGATAAAGCTGACCGCAACGTCGATCTTGCCGCTGTTGATCATCTGGATGAAGTTGCGTTCAGAGCTGTCGTTGAAGTTCAGTGTGCGACGTCGGTTCTCGCGCATGATGGTGGCTGTCATGGACAACAAGGGTGCGATATCGCTATCGCTTATGTTTCCGCCAACCGTGATGGGGGGCTGCGCCCGAAACGTGCGAAGCTCATCGTGGGCTTCTTGATAGATACTGACTATAGCAACGGACTTCTCAAACAAGAGCTGTCCAGCCCCGGATAGGCGCACACCATGCCGGCTGCGGTCAAACAGCTCGGTGTCGAATTCCTTCTCAAGCGCCAAGATATGCTTGCTCAAGGCAGATTGGGTGATGTTGAGCGATTTTGCCGTCTCGGTAAAGTTCAGGCTGCGAGCCAGTTCTGTAAACTCATGAAGCACATGAATATTCATAGTCGCCTGTCCCTATTCGGTTGATCGTCTCTTATATGATAGCAAATTCTTGCGTAATGGAGCTATTCCATTGCGGAATAACAACTTCTGCCGTTTCGTCAAACTTTCATTTCTCTATTCCTGGCCGCTGAGCGGATAATCTCAAGCAATGTTGATGAGTAGCACGACCCGGTACCAAGCCGCCATGCTACTCAGTTGAGTTACTGTGCACATACACGCACACACACAGAGAGAGGAGAGGCGATGGGTAAATTGACGCTTTCGCGTCGCAGTTTTGTCAAGGCGGCTGCCATAGCCAGTGCAGCTCTGGCAACAACGCAAGTCAGCCCGGCTTTGACGCAGACTGCGCGGGCACAAGAGACGGCGGCTGGCGAATCGAAGAGGATCCGCACCGGCTGCCGTGGTTGCGGTAAGATGGAATGCGGCGTGATAGCCATTGTGGAGAACGGCAAGGTTGTGCGTATGGAGGGCGATCCGACAGCCTTTGCCTCGATGGGCAACTGCTGCACCAAGTCGCAAGCCTCCATCCAGGCGGCCTACCATCCCGATCGCCTGCATTATCCCCTGAAGCGCACTAACCCCAAGGATTCCGACGATCCAGGGTGGGTACGCATCTCATGGGACGAGGCCATGACTACCGTAGTGGAAACCTTTAACCAGTTGCAGGCGAAATACGGCGGCGAATCATTGTTTGGCATGGCGGGCACCAGCCGGGTATGGTGCATGTTCGGCTCTGCCAACGGCATGTGGCTTTGGGATTCACCCAATATCGTGCAAGCATGGCAGATATGCAAAGGGCCTCGGCACTTCGCCACCCTGATGGTCTCCAATTTCGCCCAAAGCTGGATGGAAACGGTAGCCCATCCGGATGTCTTTGTGGCTTGGGGCGGAGCCTCCGAATTGTCCAACTATGATGACAGCTGCAGGACCACGGTGGATGTGGCTACCCGTGCGCAGACGCACATCTGTGTCGATCCCCGCCTGACAAACATGGGCAAAGAGGCCGACTACCGCTTGCACCTGCGCCCTGGCACCGACGGGGCCATGGCTCTGGCTTGGATCAACGTGATCATCGAAAACGACCTGATCGATAAGTTGTTTGTGCAGAAATGGACGGATGCGCCCTTCCTGGTATGCAACGACATCGAACCGAGCGGTTGGACAGAGAACGCCCCTATCATGGGCACACCTTTTGAGCTCAAGACCCGATTGCTCAAAGAAAGCGATATCGTTGAGGGAGGAAACCCCAAACGATTCATGGTCTGGGACACGTTGAAGAAGGAGCTGACCTATTTTGACGCTGAGACCGGTTTCTGGAAGGACGAGGTCTGGCAAAAGCCCACAAAAGGCCGTCAAGCACAGCAGGAAAACCTGGCACCTGGCCTGCATCAAGGTTTCGTGATTGACCCCACCCCCTTCAACCCGCTCATTGACCCAGCTCTGACCGGGGAATATGAGGTAAGTCTTAAGGACGGCAAGAAGGTAAAGGTAAAGCCGGTGTATGAACTGCTGAAGGCGCGAGCCGCCGAGTACACTCCGGAGATTGTAGAAGGGATTACCGGTGTGCCTGCAAGTCAGATTCGCGAGGCAGCCAAAGCCTATGCCACTCCGATACACCCGGAAAAGGGTTATGGCAATGGGGGCATCCAATACATGTTGGCTATTGAACATGCCAATACTGCCATCCAGAACTCCCGCGCTTGTGATGCGATTGTCAGTTTGACCGGCAATGTCGATACGCCTGGAGGCAATCGTGCATCAACCCGTGCCCCCATCGAGGGCGGCCAGATGGGATTCGCCAACAACGGATCGGGTATGCCCGCGCTTTCGCCCGGGCAGATGCAGAAGCTCTTGGGCAGCGAAGACATCCCGCTCTTGCAATGGTGGGGCATGTGGGCCGATGCTGCCGCCACCTGGAACGCCGTCCTGACCGGTGACCCATACAAGGTTGTCGGCGCGTTTAACTCTTCCGGTGACTTCATGAACCAGTGCAACACGGGCATCACCTGGGAAGCATTGAAGAAATTGGAGTTTTACGTAGAGACCAACCTCTGGCATACGCCGGGCGGAGGCCTTTGCGATATCGTGCTGCCGGCGGCTCACTTCCTCGAGCTCAACTCCCCGCGTTCATCCCAGGGCTCGTCCGGGACCATGGGTGCAACCGTCAAGTGCATCGACCCGCCCGGCGAGGCGAAGTTCGATGGCGAGATAATCGAGATGCTCTATCAATACAAGAAGCTTCCCTACAATGTCATACCCGGTTTCCCGGAATACCCGTCTATGGAGCAGATCCTGGATATGTCGGTCATGGGCTTCGAGCCCAAGGGCTGGGTCGAGTTCGAGAAGCGCTTCCAGGAACACGGCTGGTGGGATTGCAAGGAAGTCGAGCCGGAGCTATGGGGTACCTATCGCCGCTACGAGACCGGTGCGCTCAGGGCAAGGAACGCCGCCGGCTTCGTCGGCACCCAGGGCGATGAGCTGCCAGGCTTTTATACCCCTACCAAGAAGATAGAGTTCTGGTCGACGGTCATGGAGTCCTTCCATCCAGAGGGTACCTGGAACCTGCCGACCTACCAAGAGCCGCCCCATTCGCCGGTTTCTGACCCCGAGACCTATGCGGAATACCCGATGATCATCACCACTGGGCGCCGCATTCCTGTGTACTTCCATTCCGAGCATCGTCAGCTGCCATGGTGCCGCGAGCAATGGCCGGTGCCACGTGTGGAGATAAACCCCACCGATGCCAAGAAGTACGGCATCGAGCAAGGCGATTGGGTTTGGATCGAGACCCCCTATGGCAAGATACGCGAATGCGCGGATCTGTATTACGGCATCCGACCCGGCACCATCAACTGCGAACACCAATGGTGGTTCCCTGAGTTCAAGCAATCCGGTTCCGGCTTTGAGCTATGCGCCGTGAACCATCTGGTGGACAATTGGGCTCGCGACCCTCATTGCGGGGCCTCGAACCTCCGTGCCTATCTAGGCAAGATCTATAAGGCTACACCGGAGAACTCGCCCTTTGGCAATCCGGTGCCCTGCGACCACCGCGGTGTTGAGATCATCCATTCCCCCGATGATCCCAGGCTCAAAGAATGGTTGCCTACCTACGAGGGAAGGGAGTAAATCATGGCAAACTACGCTATCCTCACTGACCTTAACCGCTGTGTGGGCTGTCTGGCCTGCGCGGTGGCTTGCAAGGCTTTGAACAACGTGCCCATAAGCAACTATTGGAACAAGGTGCTGCGCGTCGGGCCCAACCCGAAGGAAGAAGGCAGTGGGGAGTTCCCCGATGTGGAGATGTACTTCCTGGTGGTTCAGTGCCAGCACTGCGATAAGCCCCAATGCGTAGAGGTATGCCCGACAGGCGCCTCGCAGAAACGGCCGGACGGCACGGTGCAGATAGACAAGCAGAAGTGCATCGGTTGCCAGTTCTGCGTCATGGCCTGCCCCTATAATGTCCGTTATCTCAACCCCGAGGAACGGGTGGTAGAGAAGTGCACGCTGTGTGAGCAGACCATTGCCAGCGGCGGGCTGCCGCAATGCGTTGCCCAATGCGGCGGCATGGCGCGCTTCTTCGGCGATCTCGATAAAGGCATCGAGACCTTCGAAGGTGCCGAAAACGGTAAGGAGCGCATCGTATTGGGCGACTTTGCCAAGCCCTTCACGCAGGAGGACGTACACCAACTGCCGGATCTGGGTAATGGGCCTACGTTCAAATACCTATTGCGAAACGTCAAGTGGCAGGGAGGGGAATAGCTATGGAAATCATGTGGTCTTTGATCGTCTTTACCCTTTGCGTGTGCATCAGTGCCGGCACCTTTGCTGTCCAAGGCTTGTATGCGGTTTTGGGAAGGGGTACCAAAGCCCAGCTGCCAGCTTTACTGGTGGCTTTCTGCGCCCTGGTGGTCGGCGGCATAGGATCGTTCACCCACCTGCAGCACTGGGAGCGTGCCTTTAACGGTTTTGGACATCTGACATCGGGAATCACCCAAGAGCTTATCGGCGCAGCATTGATGGTGGTGGCCATGGCCGTCTATTTTGTTGTCAGCCGCAGGCAGGAAACCGTGCCGAAGTGGGCAGGCATCATGGCTATTGTCGTATCGGTGTTGATGATCGTGCTTATGTCGGGCTCCTATATGATGCCGGCACGACCCATCTGGCATACCCCCGTACTGTACCTGTTCTACTTTGCCGAGGCGATAGTGTCTGGCGGTGCGGTGGCCTGGGTAGTTTCTGCTGCCAGCAAAGCCGATGACATTCAGGCACTATCGGCCAGGATAACTGCTCTTGGTGGATTGTTGGTGGTCGTGGCCGCTGTAGCCTACTTGGCTGTTATCGGTTCAGCGCACTTCACGGCGGTGGGCTATTATTACGACACCAACAACCCAACCAAGTCCATGGTGGACAGCACTGCTTTCCTTGATTCGGTCATTACGGGCAGTCTGGCCGCGTATTTCTGGGGCACGGTGCTATTGGGCGGCTTGCTGGCGGCAGTGCTGGGTTTCATCAAGCGCAAGGACGGCGCAAGCGGGCTGTTCATGGGCGCGATTGCCTGCATTGGCGCAATAGTTGGCGGAGTGTTGTTCCGCGTTATGCTGTATGTGCTGGGGTCATCGGCCTTCCTCTTTTTCTGAGTGAAGCATTGAGGGAGGAAACATGCCTGCATATCAGCAAAATACTTGCCCGGATTCAGCATACGGCCAATCGCAGGCCGAGTATGGAGACGAGAACTGGGTACCGGAGTTCGCGGGGACGGTTGAAAAACCGTCCCCACAGCCTCAGAAGATGCCCGAGCCAAAGCTTCCTGCTCCACAGCGTATCGCTGCCCTGATTGAGGGATTGCCTGGGCAAAAAGAGGTGCTCTTTGGCATCATCGATTTCTGCCGCACGCCGCAAAGCCCCTTGGACGTGGATGAGCGCACAGCTTTGATCCGAGCCAACCGGCGTTCGGTCTATTCGCCTGTGGTCCTGCGCAAGCTGCTGGAGGAAGCCGGAGCCCTGGAATATCAGGAAGCCGAGGTTGCAGGAGCAAGTGACGATGAAAGTGAATCAACGGAAGGCGATGACGACCCGGACTACTTGGTTGTCACCTTGAAGCCAGAGGGAAAATGGCTGGCCACCGCCGATGGCCTTTCTGCCGTCGATGCGGTTGATGCCTATGCATCGCTGCGGGAGCTGCTCAAAGAAGACAGCGGCTATTGCGATGTCTATTTAGAGATACTTGGTTCTTGTGCGCAAAGCCCCCGTACGCAAAAGGAATTGGACGTCTTGGTGCAGAACAACCCCAGCACTCGGTCGCCCCGAAAGTACAGCGGCTACTTCATAGATCGGCTGGAAGCGAACGGTGCCATTTCCTGGAACCAGGGCTGGACGACCACTAAGCCGGGTGAGGCCGTATGGCAGGAAAACCAGTGAAGGCAGAAGCTTCTTGCTTGAAACCAGTGAAGGCAGAAGGTTCTCATGTGAAGGCGGGTGACTCAATAGATAGCGGTAACATCGACCTCATCGATCTGATGCGGGGAAGGATTGCCACCTATAGGTTTTTGGGCAGGCTTTACCGCAAGGAAGTCGACCAGGAACTCTTGGAACAACTGTTGGCGATGCGTTATCCGGTCAAGAACGGCAACGCGGACCTTGATTGGGGATATCGTCAAATGCATGGCTATATGTGCACCACTTGGGAACGCACCTTGACCGAATTGGCCATAGATTATGCCCGCGTATTCTTGGGAAATGGAACCAATGCCTACGCGGCTGCCTATCCCTTTGAGAGCGTGCATACTTCTCCAAAGCGCTTGTTGATGAACGATGCCCGCGATGAAGTGGTGGCTATCTATCGCGCCAACGGTGTTGACAAGGCCAAAGATTGGAGCGAAGGCGAAGATCACATCTCCTTGGAGCTTGAATTTGAGACCATCCTGATTGAGCGCACGATAGCGGCATTAGAGGCCCATGATACCGCTGCAGCTTCCGAGCTGCTCGAAACGCAACTCAGATTCATCAAAGAGCATCTTTTGGTCTGGGTGCCGATGCTGGTTGCTGAGATGCAGAAGTTTGCACAGACAGGCTTTTATCAAGCACTGGGATCTATGACCATTGGTTTCCTGGACACTGATAAGGAACTCCTGGAAGACCTGCTCTTCGGCGACGAGAAATAAGCAATCAGGCCTCGTACCAGTGTGAGCAGTTGCGCAGTTACCCTGGATGTCGTTTCAGGTTTTTTCATTTCCCGGAATCTTGCAGTACAAGTCATGGTGTGGCTATAATTATGGCCCACGAAGAACACGCGAGGGATATACTATGGGTATTAATGGCGAGAACGGCGTTCGGGTGACTTGTAGGGCGAACTTTCCCTCCCGACGCCTCCGTTGAAGGAAAAGGCTGATCGGCCGATCGGCAACAACAGCTCCTGGACGACTGTGCCCCTGGATGGCAGTGCACCGGGATAGCAGTGCCGGAGAATAGGCGCATCTGACAGGACCTCAGATAATCACCCACAAGGTACGTCTCAGAAACGCCACACCAAAGAAGCAGCAGATCGAGGAAGCGCCACACCAAAGAAGCAACAGATCGAGGAAACATCACGCAGAGGAAGCAGCACATCGAGTGACACAAGAAGCACCAGTAGGGGGATAGCTTATGTTTACGCCACAGGCAATGACCGAGGAAAGATATTACGTCTCGCCGAAAACGCAGGCGGATGTCGCCCGGGCAGAAGCTCTGCTCATCCGTATGGAGAACAAGGCAGGCTTCAGCGGCATCGAATTCGCCTTAAGCCGCACCTTGGCCCGCTTGGAGGCTTTATCGACCATACACATAGAAGGGAAGAACCCAAGCCTGGAATCATTGTTGTACCTTGAATCCTTCCTCGACGGTTACGATGGGGAAACCGAGGGGAAGCTTGAACGGCTTGATTTCTTCGATTTCGGCGGCGACGGCTCCAAACAGGTGGCGCTTGAGGTGCTGCGGTACCTGCAGGTTTTGGAATACCTGTACTTCGAATACGACCCTAGCCTTCCCTTCACCCAAAAGACCCTGCTCGACATCCATTCCCTTCTGTTCTACGGTGGCCACAGCGAAGATTACGGGGTCACCTTCCGCAAGAAGGAATACGCCTTGGCGAAAGACACAGCCGCTTCGAAGGTATACCGGCCTCCTGCCCCTGAAGCCCTTTCTGACTTGTTGGACGACCTGTGCGCATTCATCAACGCGGAAACTTACGCCCCCATTACCCAATCGGCGATAGCACACTTCCAATTCGAGAGCATCAAACCCTTCAAATCAGGCCTCGACAAGACAGGCCGCTTGATGTGCCATGCAATCTTCCGAAAAAGAGGGCTGCTCAAAAACGTGATAGCGCCTATAGGGCTCGAGCCGGCAATTGACACGAAAAGCCATGCCCAAAGCCTTCTGCCCTATAATTTCGGGCTGGATGTGGATGCCACAAACCGCATGCTGCTCATCGACCGGTGGATAGGCTTTTGTGCGTGGTCGGCCGAAGTGGCAGCGCGGGTTGCTGACGTGTACCTGAATGCCATGTTGTCGGTGAAGGAAGAATGGACGCGTGTCTTTGGGAAGCCGAACAAGGGATCGGCCCCCGAAGCCTTGCTCGACATTCTGGCGGGCACCCCCATATTGACCATCAAACAAGCGGTGGCGCTTACCGGCAAGAGCGTGACATCGGTGAGCGAGGCGTTTTCCCGCCTTGAGAAGGTCGGCATCGTTTCCATCATGGACAATCCGGGAAGAAGCCGCATCTTCGTTGCGCAGACGGCTCTTGACCTTTTGGACGACCTTAACCGCAAGATAAACCCTTCCGAGCCTATCTCTCGGGACTCCTTCATCATGAAGGAACACTAAGGGAAAGGCCAAGAGGCCGTTCGGCACCTTCCGCAACAGCTCATCGGTCATGATGGTTGTGGCGCGTCGTTCGGCCAACTTCCGCACCCGCGCTTTGGTCGGCGCCCATAACCGCGCCTTGCCCGGTGTCTTGCCCACCTTCCGCACCCGTGCTTTGGTCGGCGCCCTGCCCGCGCCTCGCCCGGTGCCTTGGTCAACTCACGCACCCGCGCCCTGCCAGCGCCTTGCCCGGCGCCTTGGTCAACTCACGCACCCGCGCCCTGAACATCTTCCGGAAGAATTCTGGTTTTCCGATTTCCCGAAATCTCGTGCCGCTGAGGGGCTGCTCTCGTATACTGGCAGCGATAAAGGGGCCAAGGGCGGTTGACGAGCCGCCTTTGAAGACGAGAGGCATGCTTGGGCGATGCCATCGAAGCGCCGCAAAGCGCAAGCTGCAAGGTGCCGGGCGCATGCTGTCGGGCGCACGCCGTACGCCGCAAGGCCGAGCCACTGAAGGCTACGATGAGCAAGCCCGCAAAGCCGCCGTCTTTCGAAGAAGCTATAGATTCAAAGCCCGCTTTTATCAAAAAGAGTATTCTTTACTATGAATGAGAGAGGGAGGAAAACTTATGGGCGATCAGTCTTCGGCACGCGCCGATGCCTTCATCATGAGGCGCCGCCGGTTCCTTCAATTGGCAGCGGGAGCCGCAATAGCGGGGGCAGGGGCGCAGGTACTGAGCGCATGTGCCCAGCAGGTCGGCAAGAACCCCGAGCAACAGGCAGTCTCAGACCAGGCAAAGGGCACGGGGCAGCCCGAATACGACAAGGCTGTCCGCTGTGTGTGTGCCCCCAACTGCGTGGGAACCTGTGCAATCAACGCCTATGTCAAAGACGATGTCATTATCAAGGTCGAGCCAGCCGATTTTCCCAACAAGGCATACAACCGCATCTGTCTGCGCGGCATCTCCAACGCGCTGCAAAGGGTGTATTCGCCCGACCGTGTCAAATACCCGATGAAGCGCGTGGGCGAAAGAGGGCAGGGATCATTCGTGCGGATCAGCTGGGAAGAGGCTATCGACCTCATCTACGAGAACATGCAGAAGAACATCGAGACCTATGGCTCAACCGCCAACGCATTCATCGGAATGACAGGGAATTATGGTGTTTATCCGCAGGTCATGGCTACCATGATGGCAATGACCTACGATGCCACGGCTTTCACCAACTTCGGCATCATGGGCGACAACGCCTGCAACATGGGCTTTCTGCCCACCCTGGGGGTCGAACAAGACGCCAGTTCGTGGGAGGACATGATTGGCTCAAAGGCCATCATCATGTTCGGCTGCAATTATGCCGAGACCAACATGCAGGAGATGCACTTCGTGTTCGATGCCCAAGAAGCAGGAAGCAAGCTGGTGGTGGTCGACCCGCGCTTCTCAAAGACCGCCTCGAAGGCGGACTGGTGGATCCCCATCCGTCCCGGCACCGACGCTGCGCTCGCTTTGGGCATGATGAGCCATATAGTGGCTCAGAAGCTGCATGACGAGGCATATGTCAAACGATACACCAACGCTGCCTTCCTGGTGGACCCGTCAACCAAGAAGCTCTTGCGTCAAGGCGATGACTACCTGGTCTGGGATAGCGCACAGTCGCAAGCAGTGCCGGTAGCGGCGCTTCCCGACGAGATGAAGCCTGCATATCCTTCTGTTGAGGTCACCGGCACCCTGCCCAAGGGAACCGAGGTGCCCGAAGGTGCGGCATTGTACGGAAGCTTCAAGGTCGTGCTCGACGGTACAGAATGCGAGGCAAAGCCGGCATTCCAGCTGCTGGTCGAGTCGCTTGAGGCTTATACCCCCGAAAAGGCATCGGCAATCTGCGAGGTCCCGGCTGACGACATCGTGAAGCTGGCGGAGCTCTACACCAATGAGACCCCGGCAAGCCTGCGGGTCAGCCAGGGGACGAACCGCTATTGGAACGGGCATCTGCCTACCAGGGCGCTCATCCAGCTGGCGGCTATCACCGGCAACATCGGCAAGCCTCATGCCAACATCAACTGGGCAGGCGGAAGCCTGATGAGGCTGCTGTTCTCGCTTCCGGGCAGCGCAGTCATGCCTTATGAGGGCCATGTGGCCACCCAACAGCCGGGAAGCCAATGGTACGACATCGTGGCATCGCAGAAGCCTTATCCGATCAAGTTCCTCTGGGTCAATAACTACGGGTGGGGCACCCAAGGGCCCGACCGCAACAAGCTTGAGAAAGAAGTGCTGCCCCAGCTCGATTTCATTGTGGTATCAGAGCAGATCCTGACACCCGGCGCTTGTTATGCCGACCTGGTGCTGCCGATATCGAGCAACTATGAGAACCCCTTCGATGTGATAGCATCCTGGTCGAACATGTACGTACAGGCAAGCGACCAAGCCATATCCCAACAATGGGAATCGAAGACCGATTACCAGGTGGCACAGCTTCTGGCTGAGAGGTTCGGTATTCTGGAGGCAACATCCTGGAAGCTCGATGCCAAGGAATTCGCACGCAAGAACATCATCAAAGGAAACCTTGCGCCGGAATTCAACACGATAGACTTCGACGAGCTGGACAAGAACAAGATAGTCCGCGCGAACTTCAGCCAGGACTACCGGGCATTCGAGAGCATGCGCTTCAGGACGCCCAGCGGGAAGATCGAGCTGTACACCGAATCGCTGGCGGAATTCGGCGAAGAGCTGGCCTGCCACTACGAGCCTTATGAAGGCAACCGCAACGAGAAGGCAGCAAAATATCCCTTCACCTTCATGAACTGCCGCACGGTGTACACGACGCATTCACAGCATGTCCGCCTGCCCTGGATACGGGAAGTGGCGCCCGAGCCTTGGCTGGAGATCTCGCCGACCGACGCGGCAGCCCGTGGCTTCGAGACAGGCGATACCGTGGAGGTGTTCAACGATCGGGGTTCGTACCAGGTGAAGCTTTTGGTTACCCCCGAGATTAAGCCGGGCTGCCTCAATCAGCGGCAAGGCTGGTGGCCGCAGGACTTCGTGGGGAACACGCATTACAGCAGCCTGTTGCATATGCAGCTCAATCCCGCGCAGGATGCGATTTCCGAGACGAACTACGCACCTTACGACAACCTTGTCGATTTGAAGAAAGCATAAGGGGGCGATACCTATGACGAAATACGGCTTTGCCATCAACCTCCATCGCTGCATAGGGTGCAGGACCTGTACCATCAGCTGCAAGATGGAGAACCTCTCACCGGAAGGCGTCCAGAGGATCCGTGTGCTGAACCCCGAGGACGAAGTGATCTACGACAGGCCGAAGGGAACCTACCCCAAGCTGACCATGACCTGGACACCCGTGCCTTGCCAACACTGCGAAACGCCGCCCTGCGTTATTGTTTGCCCTGTTGCGGCAACCGAGAAGCGTCCTGACGGCATTGTGACCATCGACAAGGAGAAGTGCACCGGCTGTAGGTCCTGTGTGACTGCCTGCCCTTATGGCGCTCGGCAGTTCGACCCAGAAGCCTTGAAGGCCGACAAGTGCACCTTGTGCCTGCATCGTTTGGATGCCGGCCTTGAGAAGACGGTCTGCCAGATGTCATGCCCAGGAAGGGCTATTGTTGTGGGTGACAGCGAAGACGACACTTCCGAGTTGGCGCGCATCATCCGCGAGAACAAGACCTCACTGCTGTTTGAGGAAGAGGGAACAGGCCCGCAAGTGTATTATTGGGATTCCGTGAAGGGCTGATCCAGGCATGTTTTGTTAGGGAGCACCTATGACGGGCAAGGGGCTTTCGGGCAAGCGGCTTCCGATTGCGGGCCTGTCGAGCAATGATGCTGCCGGCCACAGGCCTGCCGGGCAAGGGGCTGCCGATGCCCTTTGCCCGGTGCCCCGGATCCGGCGCTTCGGCCGACGCAGGTGCCCTTTGCCCGGTGCCCCGAATCCGGCGCTTCGGCCGACGCAGGTGCCCCGAGCTGCTGCCGATGCCTGAGGGAGCCGTTGGTGTTTCTGATCGACGGCTCCCGCATGCACGCACCCTTGCCCCTTCGACCCTTGCCCCTTCGACCCTTGTCCCTTGAGTACCGACAGCCCTTTGACCAACTGCCCTCTTCGTTCAGCCGACCCGCAAAGAAAGACCGACCGATGAAAGAAAATGAAAACGCCCTGTTTGCCCGCGCCGAGAGCCTTCTTATCGGGCGCTTGTCGCGAAACCTTCTGCGACCCCGCATCGGCCTTGCCGAAGAGCTTTTAGAAGGAAGCTATCGGCATCAGCTCGAACGTTTCTTCTGTGACAAGCAAGGCCATGTCGAAGAAGGTATAGGCGAGGCGTTCGAGCTGCTCGACCGATTCCTTGACGAGATAAAGGGCTTGACAGCCGAAGAGTTGCGGTTGATGCTTGAGGTGGATTACAACAGGCTTTTTGTAGGCCCTGGACACCTTCTTGCACCTCCCTATGAGAGCTACTATGAAAGCGTCCGGGCAGATGCCGGCTTAGGCAGGCTTCGTACACAGGCAGAACGAGAAGTAACGGCCATCTATGCCGAACACGGCTATACCATGCCCGATGTGTTCGTGGACCTTCCCGATCATGCGGCTATCGAGTTGGAATTCATCTCGTTGCTCATGGAAAAGGAAGCCCAATTGTGGGAAAATGGCTCGAACGATGAAGCGGCTGCGCTCCAAGCGGATATCGCCGGTTTCGTGAACGGACATTTTGCTGCATGGTTCCCGCAATGTGCTGCCCGTATACGTGCGGAAGCCAAAACGGGCTTCTACCCGATGGTCGCCTTGCTGGCATGCAGATTGCTCCTTGCCGATACCGAAGGGTAGGAAAGGCTTGCTATTGGCGGCTTCAATCGTGCTTTCCAGCCTGCAGCCTGCATGAAAAGGAAGAAGGAACGGAGAAGGGCATTGAGTGCCTTCAATGCGGCAAGGGGGCGAAAAGCCCTGTTCTTTATCGTAGGAAATACTGCAATGCTGCTGATGGCTGCATCTTTGTTCCTCCGTTACGGATTCAATACAAAGGTGTGCTCATTCGTAATGCTGCTGTGGGTCTTGGCCATCGCCCTTTTGACCGATGTCAGGCATGGCATCATCCCGAATTCCTTGGTTGTGGCCGGTGTGGTCATCTGGATTGTTGGTTTAACAGGAGAAATGCTTGAGGGTAGTTTCCAAGGTGTGGCAGGAGAAATGCTTGAGGGCAGCTTCCAGGGTATGGCAGGAGAAATGCCAGGGGGTAGCTTCCAGCTTGTATTGCAGCGGTTTCTTGCTGGCGCATTAGGGGCAGGCGTGACAGCAGGAGGCCTTCTGCTTTTCTCGGTCATCTACGAGCAGTCCAGTGGGAAGCCTTCCTTCGGCGGGGGCGACATCAAGCTCCTTTTCGTGGTAGGGCTGTTCTTCGGCTTGGAGGCAAGCATGGTGAACCTTTTGCTTGCTTGTGCCTTCGGCTTGCTGTTTGCCTATTTCTGGAGGGCGCGGCAATTGCGTGCAGTTCAAGAGCCGAGAGGCTTTTGGACAAAATGGCAGGCAATTGCGCCCTATTGGGCACGAGCGGCAGGTGAGGTAAACGGCACTACCGTCTTCCCGTTCGGCCCTGCCATTGCCGCTGCGGGCTTCCTGATGATACTGCTGGGTGTCCCACCGGCGCTCTAACGAAGGTGAAGAACACCAGGGGAGTTTTGCAAGGCGGCTAGTCCCTCTGTGCGTCGGTCTGCGTTCGGGGCCATAAAGACCGCGTCTCCCCCAAGTAACCATTGATGACATATCCATAAGCAACACTGTTGATGGCCTGGTTCGTGAACCCACCGATCAGGTCAATCAACCAATAGAGCGTTTCTGGCACAAGATTGATAGCCAACATGACCACGTTGTAATGCAACACTGTTGTCACCGCAACCGCGGCCACAACAAGGAACAGGCGGGTAAGATAGAGTGGTAACCGTCTCGGAATAAGGTTGAAGGTCACCCCAATCAGACAGAAGATGATCCCCGAGACACTAAGAACAAGGGTCAAGGAGGCTAGTCCGAACGCCACTTCGTATCCAATAAGATTCCTCGCATGAAGCGCTAATTGGCCAACTGAGTCCCAAGGTTGAAACCATAAGAGAAGCATCCCACAAACCAACAGTACCAAGAACCTTGTCATACGAACGTTTTTCAACGGGAGGCACAGCCTCCGTGAAGTTGTCAGTGCGGCAAAGGCAAGCAATAAAAGCCATAAACCGTAGGAAAGCCAAAATGTCGGTGCGCCGATATGGCCCAAGGCTAGCACAATCCCTTCCAGAAGAGAAACCGATCCCAACCCTACAGCGATGATCTTCATGTTGCTGTTCCCCCTTTTCCCTTCCTCTGTCCCACGGCCGGTCATCACATCCCTTCCAATTCTTTCATCTCGCTCATGTGTTCCCTGATCATCTTTTCGATATCCTGATGGACGCTGTCACCTGTGGCGTTCTCGAAGAACCTTTCGGTGATGTCGATCGTCTCGATGGCTCCGAAGCCCACCTTGATCTGG
>JAIRPR010000168.1 GCA_031256895.1 Coriobacteriaceae bacterium | reverse complement strand
GGAAGGCCTGCGGGTGGTCATTGCGCCCAAGAGCCTCTTTCACCTGGGCGTCCACTTCTTGGATGGTGCGGTAGAGCCCTATTTCGGCTTCACCCATGAGTGTTTCGTCAAGGGTGGTGCCCAAGGCAGCACTCGCCAAGTTGTTGGCACGGGCGAAGGCGGTCGCAAGGTCGTCGAAATCCTGGGGCATCTCGAGGCGTGCGGCGATGAGCGCCAAAGCCCGTGCGATGATGGGGACAGGCTCGCTCACGCCGACTGCCAAGACCGCGTCGATGACATCGGCAGGGCAGCCCTCATCGGCCAGCTTGACCCGCGTCCTGGTGATGAAGAAGGCTATCACCTCTTCGCGCACGGCAGCGCGTTCGAAGGGAAGCACCGCCACGAAGGCATCCAGAGCAAGGTCCAAGGCATCCACCAAGGAGACGGGAAGCCCGCCAGTCAGCATCGCAATGATGCCCAAGGCGCCACGGCGCAGGGCGAAGGGGTCGGAAGAGCCGGTGGGTCCTTGCCCCAGGGCGAAGAGCCCTGCTATGGTGTCGAGCTTGTCGGCCATGGCCACCAGCTGGCCGACCACCGAGCGCGGCGGCTCGTCGCCCGCGAAACGGGGGCGGTAGTGGTCGGCTATCGCCTGGGCCACCCGCACGTTCTCACCCGAGGCCTGCGCATAGTACGAGCCCATGATGCCCTGGACAGAAGTGAACTCGACCACCGCATTGCTGACCAGGTCGGCCTTGCACAGGTAGGCGGCACGCTTCGCGTCCTCGATGTCTTGCGGGGTCAGCCCAGCAGCCTGGGCAAGCGCATCCACCAAGGCTACCATGCGCATGGTCTTCGCCTTCATGGTACCCAAGGCTTCCTGGAACACCACCTCGTCCAAGCGCTCAACGTACGAGGCAAGGGGGTGCTTCAAATCCTCTTCATAGAAGAACTTCGCATCGGAGAGGCGCGGGCGCACCACCCGTTCATTCCCGTCCTTGATGACGGCTGTGTTCGCAGGATCGCCGTTCGATACGATGATGAAATGGTTCGTGAGCGCATGCTGTTTGTCATAGAGGGGGAAGTAGCGCTGGTGCATGAGCATGGCATCAACGATTATCTCTTCAGGCACCCGGAGGAAGTCCTCCTCGAAAGTGCCTACCATCGGGGTCGGGTACTCGGTCAGGTTCACTACCTCGGTCAAGGTCTTGGCCGGAAGCTCCGCTTGGGCGCCAAGGCCTTCCTCGAGAGCAGCTATCCCTTCTCGGATGATGCGCTCCCGCTGTTCGGCACGAGGCACGACGAAGGCCGCCTCAAGGGTTGCAATCAGGTCGTCTGCACTGGCCACTCGATGGGGGCCGGGTGCCAGGAACCGGTGGCCGCAGGTTTGGCCCGAGGCCTCGAGGGAAGCGAAGCGCACGGGAATCGCCTCGGTGCCCCACAGGGCAAGCAACCAGCGGACCGGACGCGAGAAGAACGCCGTCTGCGTGCCCCAACGGCACGATTTCGGCCAGCTTATCCCCTCGATGACGCCCGCGAGCACCTCTGGCAGCAAGGACCCCACTTCCCGGGCGGGGATCCGCTTCACGGCGAAAAGGTATTCGGTGCCATCGACCTGGCGCCGCTCAAGCTGGGCCACATCGAGGCCTTTGCCGCGCGCAAAGCCCAAAGCGGCCTTGGTCGGCCTGCCTTCGCTGTCGAAGGCGATGGCGGCGGCGGGGCCCTTGTGTTCTTCCGTCAAGGCATCGGTCAGGGGCTCCAAGCTGTTCACCATCACAATGAGGCGGCGGGGCGTGCTCATCACCTCGATACTGCCATGCTTGAAGCGCTGGGCGGCAAAGCGCTCTGCAACCAAGCCTTCCAACTGAGCTGTAGCCTTTGCCAGGTCGAAGGCGGGAATCTCTTCGGTTCCTATCTCGAAGGCCAGCGTCCTTGCAGCGGCAGGCGCGGGGGCGGTGCCAGCAGCAGCCACGGGGGCGGTGGCTTCAGGTGCGGCCCCCGGCTCGTTTGCGCCAACAGCCGCATCACCTTCGGCTGCATTATCCGGCGCATCCGTGGCTGTAGCGCCGACCGGGGCATCGAGCGCCTTCTTCGCCACCACGTTCTCGATGTATGATGCGCAACAGGCCTTTGCCAAGGCACGGACGCGCAGGATATAGGCCATACGCTCCGTCGCCGAGATCACGCCGCGCGCATCGAGCAGGTTGAAGGTATGGCAACACTTCAGGACCGCGTCGTAGGCTGGCTGGGGCAAGCCGCGTTCCAGCGTCTTTACGCATTCGGCCTCGCGGTCGCTGAACTCGCGGAACAAGAACTCGGTATCGGCCACCTCGAAGTTATAGGCAGAATACTGCCTCTCGTTCTCGAGGAACACATCGCCATAGGTGAACACCAGGCCGTCCTTGCCGCGTGACCACACGATGTCGAAGATGGAATCGACGCCTTGGATGTACATGGTCAGGCGCTCAAGCCCATAGGCAAGCTCCACGGGCACAGGGCTGCACTCGAAGCCGCCCACCTGTTGGAAGTAGGTGAACTGCGTCACCTCCATGCCGTCTATCCAGACCTCCCAGCCCAAGCCCCACGCCCCTAAGGTGGGGCTTTCCCAATCGTCCTCGACGAAACGTATGTCGTGTTTGTCGGTGTCGATGCCGATGGCGCGAAGCGATCCCAGGTAAAGGTCCTGGATGTTGTCGGGGGAAGGCTTGATGAGCACTTGGAACTGATAGTAATGCTGCAAGCGGTTGGGGTTTTCCCCATAGCGGCCGTCGGTGGGACGACGGCAACCCTGCACATAGGCGGTCCGCCAGGTATCGGGGCCAAGCGATCGCAGTATGGTGGCAGGGGCATTGGTCGCCGCGCCCATCTCGTTGTCGTAAGGCTGCAGGATGACGCAGCCGCAGGATGCCCAATAGTCCTGCAAGCCCATGATGACGTCTTGGAAAGTGGGCGGATATGCCGGGTTCAGGGCACTGTCGTTCAGATCAGCGGAAGAGGGCATGGTTCTCCTTGTCTGTGGTCCGGGGAGTCCTTGGAGGGAGGTCCTCGGGGTTAGGGGGTCCTTATTACTGTTTGTTCCGGAAGCACACTGCTGTTGAATCCTACTGGAGCACACCGAAATGCTCAAGGGGCCAATACACCATGAAGGCGCGGCCATACACGCTGGATACCTTGATGGGGCCGAAGTAACGGGAGTCCTGCGAGTTCTCGCGGTTGTCCCCCATCACCCAGATGGTGTCCTGGGGCACGGTGAAAGGCTGCGCATTGGTGAGGGGCCCTATGTCTGCGATGGTCCTTTGCAGGCGGTTGGTGCTTCCCCGGACGTAGGTCTTCTCTTTCTCGGTCTGGGCGGTCCCATCGATATAGAGTATCCCGTCTTCCATGGACACCTTCTGCCCACCCACCGCAATGACGCGCTTTATCAGGATGCGGCTGGGGTACTCGGGGTCCTGGAACACCACGATATCGCCTTGCTCGATGGGACGCAGGCGAAAGCTGACCTGTTCGGCGAACACCGTATCACCGGTCATGATGGTCGTCTCCATCGATCCCGAAGGTATGGAGTAGCCTTGGATGACGTACTGGCGCAGCAGGAAGGAAAGCCCGAAGATGATGGCCACCATCACCACAAGGCTGATTGCGCTTCTTGAGAAGCGCTTTTCTTTTTTCTCCGCGTGTTGGCCGGCATCCATGGGCTGCGTTCCTTCCGTCAAACTTCCCTATGCTTCCCTGTTCGTCCTGCGCAAGGATTCGTTGAAAGACTCATGATAGCGCTTCATCACCAGAGATTGGCACCTTCGATAAAGAATCCAGGAAATCCCAGTCGTCCTTATCGAGGGATCCCTGGGACCTTGCCTTGTCTATCAGGTCAGGGCGCAGCCGCAAGGTGCGCTCCAGGCTCTGCTTGCGGCGCCATAACGCTATGGCAGCATGGTTGCCACTCAGCAAGACCTCAGGCACCTCTTTGCCCCGATAGACCGACGGCCTGGTGAAATGCGGGTATTCCAACAAAGAAGCGCAGAAGCTCTCGTCAAGGGCGCTTGTCGCATCGCCCAAGACCCCCTCCAGCTTGCGCACCACTGCGTCTATGACCACCATCGAAGCAAGCTCGCCGCTGGTCAGAACGTAATCTCCAATGGATATCACCTCGTCTGCCAGGTCATAGGCACGCTCGTCGATGCCCTCGTAATGGCCGCAGACGAAAAGCAGGCGGGGCTTCAGCGCCAGGTTGCTTGCGGCCTGGTCTGAGAAGGGACGGCCTGCAGGGCTCATGAACACACAATAGGGCTTGGGGACTTGCTGGTTGGCAAGGGCCAAATCGTCCAATGCCTCATAGATGGGCTCGCACTTCATGACAAGCCCCGATCCGCCGCCATAAGGGTCGTCATCGGTGGTGCGATGCCGATCATGCGTCCAATCGCGCAGGTCATGGGAGACGAATTCAAGGATGCCCTTTTCTTGGGCGATGCGCATCATCGAGCTTTGCATGACCGCATCGAACATCTGGGGGAAGGTGGAAAGGGTCTCTATCAGCACTGTCGGCCATCCTTTGTGCTGGTCGCAAGGTCCAGCAAGCCTTGAGGAATGCTGGTCTCGACGATCCCTTCCCCGCAATCGACACCCTTCACGAACTCGTCCACAAAAGGTATCATAAGGCTGCCGAAGTGCCCCTCTACTATCAGGCAGGCTTGCGCTGGGCTCTCGTTCAGGCCGGTCACCCTGCCCAGCGACCCGAAACTGCTGTCGACGACCTCGAATCCCTCACAGCCCCTTTCCAGGGGCAAGACAGCATCAGATGGCAGCAGGCGGCGCTCTGCCAGGCAATAGCAGCCTTCAAGGATGCCTGCGGCATCAGGGGAAAGCGGTGGGTCGAACTCGGTCAGGTAGACCGCATCCTTCACGTGGCGCACGGAACAGACCTGTGCCCTGCGCGGCGCATCAAGCTGGGGCGGCACGAAGGCTATCTGCATTCCGGCGCGCAAAAGGAAAGGAAGGCCTGCGACGGCACGCACCGCAAGCCCTCCTTGGGAATACTTTGCCTTCGTGACTACGGCGACCTTCGCCCACCTGCGCATCTAATCGATGAGCTCCACGTCGACCTGGATGCCCCTGCTGGAACCGGCAGCGCGTGAGAGCGTGCGGATGGCTTTGATGACCCGCCCTTGGCGCCCGATGACCTTGCCGACATCCTCTTCATGGACACGTATCTCTATCAGGATGTTCTCTTCGTCCTCGTCATGCAGGATAACCTCGCGCTGATCCTTGAATTCAAGCAAGGGATCGATTATCAAAGAGACCAAATCGGCGATCTCGACCGTCTGTTCAGACATATTAAGCTTCCTTACCTGCGGCTTTGATAAGACGTGCAACGGTTTCGGTGGGCTGTGCCCCTTGCTTTATCCAGGTCTCGATCTTCTCCATATCGAGGTTCACCAGTGCAGGGCTTGCGCAGGGGTTGTAGCGGCCCACTTCTTCAATGAAACGCCCATCGCGGGGGCTGCGTGCGTCGGCAACGACCACACGGTAATAGGGTGCCTTTTTAGCGCCGTGGCGGGCGAGACGAATCTTTACTGCCATGAAGGTTTGCTCCTTTATTGAATAGCACAAACACGAATACCGAATATACCATCGTCATGCCTTGCGGGAAAGCCTCGCAAAAAGCATAATGTCCCATGATAAGGTGAAAGCCCCCGACTTGCAAGCATAGCCCCAAAAGCTCCTGTTTTTCACCGCAAACTGATAGTGTCAGAGGTCCATGCCCTTCATCATCTCCTGAAGCTTCTTGATGTCGGAGATTCCCATGCCGCCCATGCCAGGGATGCCGCCCGGACCCCGCTTGCGTTTTGCCTTGCCCTTCTTGCCGCGATGGGAAACCGCCTCATCGGGGGGCATGAACTGCCGCATCATCTTCTTGGTGTCGTTGAAGCGCTTGATGAGCTGGTTGACATCGGCCACGGTGACGCCCGCCCCACAGGCGATCCGTGCGCGACGCGACCCGTTCAGGATGTCAGGCTTTGCCCGCTCGCGTTTGGTCATGGAGCTGATGATGACCTCCATCTGGTCAAGAATGCCTTCGTTCACCTGGCCTGCCGCCATCGCCTTGTCCCCGCCGGGAAGGGCGCTGACCAGTTTGGCCACGCCTCCCATCTTGCGGATCTGGCGGTTCATGTTCACGAAGTCATCAAGGCTGAGCTGGGCGCGCATCAACCTTTCGGCTTCCTCAGCCTCAAGTTCTTCCTCCTGCACCTTTGCAGCGCGCTCTATGAGGCCCACCACATCACCCATGCCCAGGATGCGCTTGGCCATGCGGTCGGGGTGGAATACCTCCAAGGAATCAGGCTTCTCGCCTGCAGAGATGAACTTGATAGGCTTGCCGGTGACCTGTTTTATGGAAAGTGCCCCGCCGCCGCGGGCATCACCGTCCATCTTCGACATGATGACGCCGTCGAAATCGACGCGCTCGGCGAATGCTGCTGCCACATTGACCACATCCTGGCCAGTCATCGCATCGACCACCATGAGTATCTGATCGGGCTTGACCGCAGCCTTGATGGCGGCGGCCTCGGCCATCATGTCCTCATCGACATGCAAGCGCCCGGCGGTGTCGATTATCACGATGTCACGCAGGTTTTCTCTGGCATCCTGCACGCCTTCTTTGGCGATCCGTACCGGGTCTGTCCCCTCGCCCCGATAGACCCGCACGCCCATCTCGCCGCCGAGGGTCGCCAACTGCAACGCCGCAGCCGGGCGGTAGACGTCACAGGCCACCAGCAAGGGGCTGTGCTTCTCTTCCTTCAACAGATAGGCAAGCTTTGCCGCAGCGGTGGTCTTGCCCGATCCCTGAAGTCCTACCAGCATGATGACTTGGGGGATACGTGAACCCAAGGCCAGCCGTGAATCGGTCTGACCCAAAAGTGCGGTCAATTCGTCGAGGACTATCCTGACCACGTTCTGGGCAGGCGTCAACGATTCCAGGACATCCGCCCCCAGGCAGCGCTTCTTCGTTGCCTCGATGAAGGCTTTGGCCACCTTGAAGTTGACATCGGCCTCGAGCAAGGCCATGCGTATCTCGCGCATAGCCTGGTTGATGTCTTCCTCGGTCAGCCTGCCCTTGCCGCGCAGGCCGGCAAAGATGCCTTGGAGACGCTCG
>JAIRPR010000113.1 GCA_031256895.1 Coriobacteriaceae bacterium | reverse complement strand
AGCTCGTCCTTCACCTCTGCAGTGAACGACATAGCGCAAGCACCTCCACCAAGGCATCCCGCAGGGCGTGGGGGTCGTGCCAGGTAGGCCTAAGCGGGTCACGGAGAGGCCTGGCCAAGGGGGTCACCCCTGCCCTCTCTATCGCCAGCAGGTCCGCACGTGTTGCAGGCACCGGCATAGGTTCGAAGAGGGCCGCAGGTGAAGCCACAGGAAGCGCCGCAGGCGATGACCCTGGCGTTGCTGTGCGCCTGGCAGCATGCACAGCCGCAGGAACCGCCGCAGGCGATGACCCTGGCGTTGCTGTGCACCTGGCAGCATGTGCAGCCGCAGGCGATGACCCTGGCGCAACACCAAGCGGGGCATCAGCGGGCGGCTGCCCTTGCCCAGGCGCATGGACCAACACGAAGTCCAACAGGCCATGCATTCCGTGGCCCAACAGGGCATCCACATGATCGGAGGCTGAAAGTCCGCGGGTCTCGCCCTGCGTGTCGGCCAACGAGCAGACGAACACCGTGTGTGCGGCCGACCCTGCTATCGCCTCGACCATGCCGGGCACCAAGAGGTTGGGGATGATGGAGGTGAACAGCGACCCGGGGCCAAGCACTATCAGGTCGGCCTCATGGATTGCCCGCACCGCCCCTTCATAAGGCCTACAGCTCTCGGGCGCCTCCAACCAGGCGCGTTCCAAGGCTGAAGGCGAGGCAGACGCCTTTGCTTGCCCGCGAAGCGTATGGCCGTTGCGCGTGCGCACGGCCAGGGTGACCTTGTCAAGCGTCGAAGGATACACATGCCCCTGGGCATCCAACAAGGACTCGCAGATGCGTATGGCCTCAGGAAACGATCCACTGGCTTCTTCGAGCGCCGACAGCATGAGGTTTCCCAGGGTGTGGTTGCGGGCGAACGCGAAACGGTACTTGAAGGCCTTGGTCAAGGGGTCTTCGGGGTCGCGGGCAAAGGCTGCCAGACATTTCCGCACGTCACCAGGAGGCGTGACCCGCGCTTCTTCCCGCAGGATGCCCGTTGAGCCGCCATCATCGGCCATGGCCACCACGGCGCTCACCGATAAGCCCATCGACAACAGGGTCCTGATGGATATGGGGGCGCCGGTGCCCCCGCCGATGACCACGGCACGCATGGGCCTGTCCTGCGACACAAGGGGGCGTTCATCCTTGAGCGCCTTGAAGGCGGCGGTGACCGAAGGGTCGGTGCGAAACGGCCTCTGTATGCCTTGCATGGCTTTCGACCTCAGCCTTCTGCCACTGGCGCAGCTGGGGCATCAGGCACTGGCGCAGCTGGGGCTTCTGCCATTGGCGCAGCCTGACCGGGCGCTTCCGACACAGAGGCCGCACTGTGGCTGTCAGCAACAGAGGCGGGCATAGCTGGGGATGGCGCAGCTGGGGCTTCTGCCATTGGCGCAGCAGACGCATAGGCCGCACCGTGCCAGCCCGCGGGCATCCCCGCTGCCAAGGCCAGGTCGCGATGAGCAACGCTCACCCGGTAGCCTTTCGCCTTCAGGTACTCGCCGGTCGCCTCTGCAAGCGCCACGCTGCGATGCTGGCCCCCCGTGCAGCCGATGGCGATGGCGAACTGCTGCTTGCCTTCGTTCACGTAGCCCGGCATCACACAATCGAGCAGCCCGTTCCAGGCGCGGAGGAAATCCTCGGTCTCGCTGCGGTACATGACGAAATCGCGCACTGGGGCATCCAGGCCGGTCAAGGGGCGCAAAGCCGGGTCGTAGTAGGGGTTCGGCAGGAAACGCACATCCATCACGATGTCTGCGTCAAGCGCGGCGCCATGCTTGAAGCCGAAGGAGAACACGGTGACCGCCATCGAGGTATAGTCCTTGTCGGCGGTGAACAGTGCTTGGATGGTGGAACGGAGCTGTTGGGGGAGCATGTCGGTGGTGTCTATCAGCTCATGGGCGGATTCACGCACGTCGAACAAGAGGCTGCGCTCTTTCATTATGCCCTGGCCGATGGTCATGCCGTTCTCGCACAGGGGGTGGCGCCGGCGGCTTGACTTGTATCGTGCGACCAGCTTGGCGTCATCGGCATCGAGGAACAGCAGCCGGTAGCGGACACCCTGTTCGTCGAGGCGTGCCAGCTCTTCGGTGAACGATTCGAAAAAGTCCCGGTTGCGGGCATCGCACACGACCGCTATCCTGCGATGGGAACTAGCCTGACCTGGCATCCCCTCCAAGGTCAACAGGTGTTTGAACAGGCGTGCGGGCAGGTTGTCGATGCAGAAGTAGCCAAGGTCCTCGAAGGCATGCATGGCCTCGGTGCGCCCTGCGCCGCTCATGCCGGTCACAATGACCAGCTCAGGGCCTGCCATGGCGGCCTCCTGTGCCGACACCGGCGCTGAAGCATGTGCGTAAGCGTCTGCGGCTTGCCCAAGGCCTGCCATGGCGGCCTCCTGTGCTGGCACCGGTACCACGGCACCGATCCCTGCCTGTTTGAATTCCGAACTCATTGTGGGCCTCCTGTTCCACAGGCAACGGCGTCCTTTTCATCTTCCGAAGCTTCAAGGCCGTCACGACGTCCTGCTTGCCCATTATACTGCGAGATGACGGCGAAAAGCTCCTCGGCAACCTCTAGGGGGAGCACCTTTGTTGCCAGTATGTCGTCGAGCGAGGCGGCCTTCAGGTTGCGGAACGACTTGAACGCCTTCAGCAAGGCCTTCTTGCGCACAGGGCCCAAGCCGGTCACCTCGTCAAGGACGCTTGAGGTCATGGCCTTGCCCCTCAGCTCGCGATGGAAGGCTATGGCGAAGCGGTGGGCTTCGTCGCGCACCTGCTTCACCAGATAGAGCGAAGGCGAACCGGAAGGCAGCACCACTGGCCCTGCCTGTTGCCAGGGCACGAACAGCTCTTCGTCGCGTTTTGCCAGGCCGGCCAAGGCCACATCAGCGACCCCCAGGGCGCCCAGCTGGTTCATGGCTGCGGTGAGCTGCGGCTTGCCACCGTCCACGATGAGCAGCTGCGGCTTCTTCCCGAAACGGCCGTCCTTCATGCGCTCAGGCGCGAAGCGGCGGGCAAGCACCTCGCCCATCATGGCGAAGTCGTTCGCTTCTTCGCTTTGCATCCGTATCTTGAAACGGCGGTACTGGTTCTTGTCGGGCCTGCCGTTCGTGAACACCACCATCGAGGCCACCGAATGCCTGCCATGGATGGTGGATATGTCGAAGCATTCGATGCGCAGGGGCGGCCCTTCAAGCGCCAAAGCGCTCTCGAGCTGCAGGAGTGCGTCGTTGATGCGCTTGTCCTCGTAGTTCGTACGCACCTTGTAGCGGTTGAGGGTGTGACCTGCGTTCTTCTCGGCCATCTCCAGAAGCTCGGCCTTTTCGCCTTTCAAAGGGGCGCAGAAGCGCACCTTCGCCCCTCGGGGGCTTGCCAGGCGCTCGGTCAGCCATGCCTCCATGACAGCCTGGTCGTCTGGCAGGTGGCGCACGATGACCTCATGGGGAAGCGAGCTTGTGGCATCGTAGTAGCGCAGCAGGAACATATGCAACAGGTCCTCGTCGGGCACGTCCTTGCCGCGGTTCAAGACGAACTCGTTGCTGTTGATGATGCGGCCTTCCCGCACCATCAGCACATGCACCCCTGCGATGGTCTCTTCGCGGAATATCCCCAGAACATCGGCATGAAGCTGTCGTGAGCTGGTGGCATGCTGCTTGTCGGTGAGCGAGCTGATGGTGGCGATGCGCGCCTTCAGGCGGGCTGCGCGTTCGAAGTCGAGGCCTTCAGCCGCCTGGTGCATCTCTTCGCCCAGCTCTTCGACAAACTCGCGGTAATGCCCGGCCAGGAAGCGCTCTATCCTTTTGACGTGCTGGGCGTAATCGGCCTGCCCCACGCGGGCGCAGCAGATGCCGGGGCTCAACCCCACATGGGCGTTGAAGCAGGGCTTGTTCGATTGTATCGCCTCTTCCCAGGTAGCCCCCCCTTCAAGCCTGCGGTTGATGCGCCGCCATTCGGCACACGATGCCACGCACAAAGGGACGACACGCCGGGCGATGTCTATCATCGAACGTGCGGCACGGCTGTCGGTGTAAGGGCCGAAATAGCGCGTCTGTGCCTTGTGCCTCTCACGGGTGAACTTGAGGGCGGGGAACAGGTCGCCTTTGGTCAGGGCAATGAAAGGATAGCTCTTGTCGTCCTTGAAGTCGGCATTGAAATAGGGCGAGTACTGCTGGATGAGGTTCTTTTCCAGCACCAGGCTCTCGTGTTCGTTCTCGGTGACCAGGTAGTCGAACGAGGCTATCTGTTCCACCAACAGGGGGATCTTTGCGCGTTCATCCTGGAGGTTCACGTACTGGCGCATGCGGGCACGCAGCTGTTTTGCCTTGCCCACATAAATGACCTGGCCTTCCGCATCTTTCCAGAGGTAGACCCCCGGAAGTGCCGGCACGAAGGCGAGCTGTTCTTTGATGCTGTCCAATCGTTCGCTCATGGTGAAAGTATAAGCCATCTGCGCTCGTTGTGCCTGGGGCATGGCCATCCTGCATCAAAGCCCCTCAAGCCTGGAAACGGGGCATCGGCCTTAGTGCCCTGCTGGGGGCTTGGTGCCCTGGTCCGGCAAAGCCCGCATGACGGCTGTCGCCACCGATCCGGTCACCGCGCCGGTCACGCAGGCCGCTATCACCAGCACGGGGGCGTTCAGCCAGACCAAGGGCGATGATATGACGGCCGAAGCCAAGGCGATCTGCCCGATATTGTGCAAGACGGCCGCGACCACGCTGACCGGCAGCAGGGGGAAGGTCTCCTTGAAGCGCCAGAGCAACACCATGCCCATAAAAGCGAGCAGGCTGCCACATGCGCTGTACGCAAGGGCGAAGAAGCCCCCGAAGAGCAAGGCTGCGGCCACCACCTTCGCCGCCATGACCAAGGCGGCGCGCCCGATGCCATAACGCCACAGCGCGAACAGCACGGCTATGTTGGCAAGCCCCAGCTTGACGCCCGGTATGCTGACAGGCAGCGGTATAAAGGCTTCCACCCATCCCAACACCAGGGCAAGGGCAACCAGCAAACCGGTTGTCGCGATGCGCTGCGAGCGGATTTGAGAAGCCGCTGCCCTGGGCATGTTTGTCGCTGACGTGGCAACGGCCTTGGGCTTCCTTGTCGCAGGTGTTGCAACGCCCTTGGGCTTCCTTGTCGCTGACGTGGCAACGGTCATGGGCTTCCTTGTCGCAGGTGTGGCAACGCCCTTGGGCTTCCTTGTCGCTGACGTGGCAACGGTCATGGGCTCGGTGAGCACGCGTGGGGCTGCTGCCCTGGGCTTCTCTGTCGCTGATATGGCTTCCAGCGTGGCGTGCTGCGGTTGCGCCTGTCGCGTCATGTGAGGGGTCCTGCTGTTCAATCCGCCACCACATCCAGTCCGCCAGCCGGGCTTGCAGGAGCCTCGGGGGCGGCAGTATCCCCTGCCTGCCCATCAGCTTCCCCTGCCTGCCCTGCGGCACGTATGGTGACCGTCAGGTGATGGGGCAGGCAGATGATGGCCTCCCCCACGTTGCTGATGGGGGTGTGGAAGGTGCAATCGCCCCCGGGGCAGTCGGCATGAGCCACCATGACCTTGCCTTGGGCCACCTCGACGGTGTTGCTGCCCAGGCTGGTGGTTACCGTAAGCGTGGCATCGGTGTCCAAAGGCAGCTCCCAGACCCTTCCTTCGCCGTCGGTCACCAAGGCCATAGCGCCAGGGGCAGCATTGGCTTGCATGCCGATGAGTGCTTGGGCACCAAGCGCCAACACCAGAGGGATGGCGACAACCAAGATGCTTGCCCATATACGCTTCGTTTCAAAGGAGCTCATAGGCCGCCTTGCTGCTTGTGTGTACCCGCCCCTCCCCATCGACCAGGATGCCCTCCACATCTGGCCGGCCTTCCAGAAAAGCGAGCGCTGCCTGTGTGCCCATCAGGAAACAGGCGGTCGAACAGATGTCGCCCTCAACCGACGCGGCCGAAAGGATGCTGGCGCTCACCAGGCTTGTCTCAACTGGGTATCCGGTACGCGGGTCCAGGATATGGTGGTAGGTGGCACCGGTCTTGCTGTCGGTGAAGCCGCGTTCATATGGGCCGCTGGTCACCACCGAAAGGTCACAGGCATCGACACGTGCAAAAGCGCTGCCCGGTGCGCCGAAGGGGTCCCGCAGGCCGACAGAGAACGGGGCGTCGCCCGCGCTGGTGGCTGTAGCATTGCCGCCCGCGCTGGTGACGCCGGTGGCTTCGGGGGCATCATTCGCGCTTCCAGCCTCGGAGGCCTCGCCCATCCCGGGCGCTTCAGGCGCTTCGGGCGCTTCAGGAGCTTCGGGTGTTTCAGCGCCTTGGGGCTTGCTGCCCAGCGCGTACACATTGCCGCCCAGGTTGACCAATGCGCTCTTGGCACCTCCCTTGCGCAACAGCTCTGCCAGGTCGTCAGCGATGAAGCCCTTGGCAATGCCGCCAAGGTCAAGCCTTGCATCCGAGTCGCCCAGTGCTATCGTGCCTTCTGAGACACGCACCTGGCGGAAATCGATGTGCCGTATCGCCTCTTCGAGCGACTCAGGTTCGGGCACGATACCTGCCTTGAAGTCCCAGAGGCAGCTTGCCGCACCGATGGTGATGTCGAAGAGGCCGCCGGTGAGCTTCCCTGCGGCGATTCCTGCGCGCACGACCTCGACAGTCTCGGGGGCTACGGCAACCGGGGCGCCTGCGGCAGCGTTGATGCGGGCGACATCGCTGTCTTCGCGCGTGCGCGAGAACAATCCCTCGAAGTAGCTGCAACGGGCTAGGGCACTATCGGCCAATGCCTGGGCGGCATCCCGCAGGGCGCTTTCTGCGTGCGCTGCGTTCCCTGTAGCTCCCGTACCAACCCCGGAAGCGCCTGTCAGCGCGTAGATGCGCACTTCTATCCAGGTGTCGAACAGGAATGCCCCTGCAGCGGCAGGGTCGGCGGCCAGGGCGGCTTGGCTTTGCAGCGCCGCTTTTCCAGAACCCGCACCAGACTGCGTGGCGCTATTCCCCGGCACTGCCTGACCGAGGCCTTCCTGGCTGCCCGCCGCCGTGCCGCAAGCAACCAGCAAAGGGCTTGCAAGAATGCCGGCCATGCAGATGCCCATCAAGCCCGCGAAGCGCCGCCTGCTGTAGGCGGCGCCCCGAATCGGGCTTTGTTGATAAGGCGCAGTGGGGCAGACAGCGCTGCCGACGGTTGGGCTGACAGCGCTGCCTGCAGAGGGGCTAACGATGCTGCCGACGGTTGGGCAAGCGGCGCTGCCTGCAGCGGGACAGGCAGCGCTGCCTGCAGTGGGGCTGACGGCGCTGCCGACCGAGGGGCTTACGATGCTGCCGACGGTGGGGTTTGCGGCTACACCCTGCACACCGCCACCGGCTGTGCCTGGCGTCTGCCGCAGGATATTCCCCATCAGCCCTTCCAC
>JAIRPR010000102.1 GCA_031256895.1 Coriobacteriaceae bacterium | reverse complement strand
ATCGACCGCTTCCAGGTGCTGGGCGCCTCCGTCCTGACGGGCGGCACCGTGATGAGCGGCTCGACCGACGTGACCGCCCAGGGCCACTTCGAGTGGGACGCGACGGGCGCGGGCGCCTCGCTGGTGATGGCGCACGCGGGCGACATAGCCATGCCGGTCGTGTGGGTGCCCGACGTCGAGGCCGTGCCCGACCCCTCGACCGGCGCCCTGGCGCCGGGGCCGGGCTTCGTGCGCGCCTACTGCACCGTCGTGGTCCGAGTCGCGCAGACGGTGGACAAGGGCGAGCTGGAGCGCCTGGTGGACGGGGTCGAGGCCGCCACGTCCACGCCCGGCGACGTGCAGGCCACCCTTGACGCCTACGGCCTCTACGAGGAGAACTTCACCGCTGCCGCCTGGGCTGCCTTCGTGGACGCCTACCAGCGCGCGCGCGACGTGCTGGCCGACTGGGACGCGACCCAGCCCCAGGTGGACGACGCCTACGCCGCCCTCGACGCGGCCTACGCCGCGCTCGCCCACGACCACCCCGTGCTCGACGCGAACGGCGCCGCCGGCGCCGACACCGCCTACGTCTTCGCCTTCGGCGAGGGCGCCGAGGTCCGCTGGAAGGGCTACATAGGCTCGGTCACCTCCTTCGAGCTGGACGCGCGCGCGCTCGACGTGGTGGCCGAGCCCTCCGGCTACGCGGGCGGGCCGGAGTGGCTCGTCATGGACGGCACGGACGAGGTCGGCGCGGTCTACGCGGGGTCGGCCCGCGTGGCCCTCTCAGCCGCCTTCCTCGACAGGCTGCCCGACGGGACCTACCCCCTGCGCCTGGGCTTCGCCGACGTCAAGGGCCAGGGGTCGGGCACGGGCTACCTGGTGGTCCAGCGCACGGCCCCCGGCGGCGGCAGCGGCGGCGGCCCCGGCGGCGGCGGCAGCGGTGGCGGCCCCGGCGGCGGCGGGGCAGGCGGCGGCAGCGGGATCGGCGGGCCCGGGGCGGGCGTGGCCGTGGGCGACGGCTCTGCGGCCGCCCAGGCCGCGGCCTGCGCGCTGACCCTGTGCGCCCTGGCGGCCCTGTGCGCACCCGCCCTGCGTCGGCGCGCCCGCGGGCGCAGGGGCTGAGGCCGCCGGGGCGGCAGGCCAGGGGGCAGGGGCGCCCTGCCCCCTGGCGACAGCACCGAACGGATGTTTCATGTGAAACATCCGTGGCAGCGCACCAGCGCCTCGCCCCCGTCCAGCGGGACACGGGGACGATTCAACGTGGACAGATGAACCGTCCCTGTGTCCACTTTCCGCCTGCCCGTGTCCGCTGGACGGGGGTTGGTGCAGCGCAGCAGGCCACGCGCTGCCCCCGAGGATGCAGCGGCGCCCCGCCCACAGTGATGATGCCAGGACAAGCCCCAGCCCCAGTTCTGCCCACAGCGCCGGACGGACGGCCTCGAACGGATGTTTCACGTGAAACATCCGTGGCAGTGGCATCATCTTCCCCATCACTCGTGGTATCATGATAGCGCAAGAAACTGAGGCCGCCCTTATGCGGCAGGACGGTGCTGCCAATGGATACAAAGAAAATCGAACAGGGAGTGCGCCTTATTCTCGAGGGCATCGGAGAAGACCCTGCCCGCGAAGGCCTGCTGCAAACACCCGCACGTGTTGCAAAGATGTACGAGGAGGTGTTTGCGGGCATGACCGAGGATCCTGCCCAGCACTTCGAGGTGACCTTCGACGAGCATCATGAGGAAATGGTGTTGGTGCGCGACATCCCCTTCTATTCTATGTGCGAACATCATCTGGTGCCGTTCTTCGGCTTGGCGCACGTGGCCTATATCCCCCGGGCTGATGGACGTATCTGCGGCCTTTCAAAGCTGGCGCGCCTGGTCGATGCTTTTGCGAAGCGTCCCCAGGTGCAGGAACGCCTGACCTCTCAGATAGCGGACACCCTGGTCGGACACCTGCTGCCCCAAGGGGTCATCGTGGTGCTCGAGGCCGAGCATATGTGCATGAGCATGCGCGGGGTCAAGAAGCCTGGCTCGAAGACGACCACCAGTGCGGTCAGAGGCATCTTCGAGCGCAACCAGGCAACGAGATCAGAAGCGCTTTCGCTCATCTTCGCACGTTGACCAGTAAGGGAAGGAGAACGTGCAGGCTGGTTGCTCAGAGCAGGAAGAAACAGGATATGAAGACATCTGAACGGAGAAGCGTATGAAATGTGTCGTATCGGTATTGGGAAAAGACAGGAGCGGCATCGTTGCGGCAACATCGAAGGTGTTGGCCGATTGCGGTGCCAACATCGATGATATCAGCCAGACCATCCTGAGCGGAATATTCTCGATGACTATGCTGGTGACGCTCGATACCGCCAAAACCGGCTTCAACGAGGTCCAAGAGCAGCTGCAGGGTGTAGGAAAAGACCTCGGTGTCCAGATCATCATCCAACGCGAGGACGTCTTCCAGTTCATGTACAAGATATGAGCCCGCATGGGTTCCTGTTGCGTTTCCCGCATGGGTTCCTGCGTTGGTTCCTCCATGGGTTCCTGTTGCGTTTCCCGCATGGGCGCCCACATGGGTTCCTGTTGCGATTCCCGCATGGGCACCTGCGTTGGTTCCTCTATGGGTTCCTGTATTGGTTCCTCCATGGGTTTTGCGTGGATTCCTGCGTGTGTTCCTGTTGGGATTGAGGGACATCCTTTGCAACTGTTCACGGGTTAGCCGGCAGGGGTGCTTCACCTGCAAGTTTCTCTCCTTCTTCGATTGGAGTCAATCAGGGTGCTGTGTTGTCGTTGGCCAACCTCTGAACTGTGACCATCCTTTCGGAAATTTCCGCCCAAGGGACAACACGTGACAACAGGTGTCCCGATTGCCCTTCGCCGATTGGGACAGAGAAATCGTTATTGCGGGTTACCGTCAATGGCCAGCTTGTGAACGGGAATTAAAAAAGGCATTTCGTAGCATTATTGATACTTCTTGTAATTGTTATCCTTCTGGTGTAGTATGAACGGCTGCAAAAGGCACCCCTGAAGTAGCTTGTTCGGGTGCGGGGCATGGCGGTCGAGTGGGCCAGCCAGAAGACGGGGCACCTCGGTGCCTTGGAGTCCAGCGAATGCTGCGTTTGGGTTCCCGTGAGACGACAGGCTTATGGTTGAGGTGCGGATGCGAGGCATCCGACCGGGTCATCGTGTCCCCGCACAATGTGGGGGGAACATTCGGGCTTCGGTCTTCGCCTGTGTACAGCACCGGCGATAGGGATTCCCCGCTCAACGGGCGTTCGACAAGCGTTTACATGGAGGCGTGTATGAACATAGCCATATGCGAAGACAATGCGGTACAGCGCAATCAGCTGGTTCAGGGCATCAAAATATGGGAAGCCAAACAGATGGCGGAAGGTGGGTGCCCGGAAGTGACCTTGAACACAGGAGGCACTCCAGGAGGCATCGGCCTTGCCCACACAGGAGGCACTCCAGGAGGCATCGGCCTTGCCCGCACGGGCGGTTCAACCAACCCAGCAGGTTCCCCGCGCTCAAGTACGCACATCAAGCCGCAGATCCACCGATTCTCCGATGCCGCAAGCTTCCTTCTTCATGCGAAGAAGCATGCGCCTTTCGACCTTTTGTTCTTGGATATCGACCTGGGAGGCAACAGCGCCCAAGAGACGGCGAAAAGCTTCCAGAACACGAACGCAGCAATGACGCAGGGCAGCTTCCAGAACACGAACATCAAGCGGTCTCCGACGAACGGTGACAGCACCCGGGCGATCGCCACGCACGGGGACAGCCGCGCCACTCACGGGGACAGCGTCCGGGCAATCGCCACGCACGAGGACAGCCGCGCCACGCACGGGGACAGCAACTGGGCGATCGCCACGCACGAGGACAACAACACCGCACACCCTTTCCTGACGCCGCCCAATGATGACGGGCTGCGGATAGCCGCCCAAATCCGCAGGCAGGACAAGGAAGCAATAATCGTGTTCACCACCAGCAATGTTGGATATGTCTTCGACGGCTACAAGGTCCAGGCCTTCGATTTCCTGGTCAAGCCCTTGCGACAAAGCGAAATCGAGCGGGTATTGGACTTTGCCAGCAGGCATATGAGGAACAAGAGCGATCAGATATTCCTGGCAGACACGAACACGGGAATCAAGCGCGTGGCAATAGCCGACATCTGCTATTTCGAGGCGCAATTGCAGTTTGTGGAGCTGCACACCGTCGACGGGGTAGAGGTCTTCCGTGCGCGTTTCAACGACATAATCGAGCAGATGCTCCCCCGCGGTTTCGTGGTCCCCCATCGCTCATATCTGGTCAATCTGGCTCATATCGAATGTCTGAGCAAAAGCTCGCTTCTCATGCGGGACAAACGAAAGATTCCCATCTCTCGGAACCGCCAGAAGGAAATGACTGCCGCCTGGCTGGAGTTCGCCGGTTGTGCCCCTGAGGTCGAAAATGCTTGAGTCCCTCAACGGAATGACCAGCTCTGTCGATGTCGCTTGCTGGGCATTGCATCCTCTTGATGGCCTCAGGTGCTTGAGGCCTGCAACGGCATGGTAAGGATCAAGGTCCGTATATGATGACAAGTTTGAGCAACCCGGGAATCTTGGTGAACTTTGCTTGCCTGTATGTCCTGTTCGCTGCCGGGGTGATACTGATAAACGACATCTATGCAGAACGAATACCGCGCATCCTGCCCACAGCGGGGGTCTCGTTGTTGATGACCGCTGTACTGGTTCCCACCGTGATAGTGTCAACGCCCTTGATAGCCTATGTGCAGCTGGTTTTGGCAACTTCCCTGCTCATGTTGTACATCCACCTGTTCATCAATGCACAGGGGAAACTGAGCGGGCACCTGTTCCGTCTATCGGGGCTGGTCGCTTTCGCGGTGAGCGTCCACTACCTTATGATGCTGCTGTGCGTTCGGGTATCCTGGGCCTTCGCCTTGTCCGACGACATCGCCAGTGTGGCGGGCATGTTGCTCACGGCGGGGGCGACCGTTTTGGCTGTGTCATTCATCAAGAAGTCGCGGATATACCGCTTCCAGGAATCGGCTCCTTCTTCCTACCTGGTCGGTACCACGATACTGTTGTGGACCTGCATGTTTGCCATCATCTTGCTGCTCGACAACACGTCGGTGCTCAACAGCGTGCTTTTGTACGAGCACGTCAAACAGAACAGCCATAATGCGGAAAGCATCATGGTGGCCGGTTCCGCGGTGATGGTCCTGGTGTTCCATATCGCCTACACCCAACAGATAGCCCACGCGAAACGCCTGATCTTGAAAGACGGCTATATGAGGCTTGAGGAAAGCTATATCAAGGACCTCGAAAGCGCCACCAATGAGCTTCGCAAGCTGCGCCATGACCTTTTGAACCACATGGCTGTCATCGACAGTCTGGCACAGAAGGGCGATACCGAGGCAGTTTCAGCCCATACGGCCTATCTGCAAAGCATCATGGCCGATGCCGAGGCCTTTGTGACAACAGGGAACAAGGCCATGGACATTATCCTGGCAGCGAAGCTGTCTGTGTGCAAGCAAAAGAGACATCCCTTTGACCTGGAAGTATCAGGGGGCGGACCCGTGCCGGTGGACAGCTATAGCGTGGTCACCATCATCGGCAACCTGCTCGATAACGCGATAGAGGCAAGCGACCGGGTGGCAGGGCAGGGGATCGAGCCGCATATCGACATCCTTCTGAAAAAGCAGGGAAGGAACCTGCTGTTCAACATACAGAACGTTGCTCTCGCCCCGATAAGCAGAAAAGGAGTGTTCCTCTCGCAGAAGGAGGGCCCCTCGCATGGGTTAGGCCTCCTGCAGGTGCGCCGCCGGGTAAGCGAGTGCGACGGCCTGATGGATGCCTCTTTCAAACCCAAGGACCTGAGCCAGGAAATGGGGGGGACAAGGCATGCAACCACTCGGGATGCAGGTTCCCCAGGACGCGACAAGATGCCCCCAGTAGGAACCTTCGCGGTACAGGTCATCCTGCCGCTCGTGGACTGCTGAGCACCTTCCCTCACCACCGCTTCCCCCACCACCATCGCTTCCGCCCAAGACCATGCTACATGTCATGACGCTATTTGCTCAATTCGTTACACCGCAATTCTGCGAGCATCAAAATAATACTGTCTTGCTTTAAAGTGCAAACGGACTTTAATTGCGATAGAAACAATCCCACATAAGCACTCATGACAGATCAAGGCTGTTTAATGAGGGAAGATTCGCAGAAGGGTCATTAAAAGAAAAGTGGAAGGGTAACCAGACCCCTTCGTCAGCCGCACAACAGGAGTCTTTGACTTTGGGATGCGGCATGAAAACGCAGGGGGTGCGGGCAAGATACCTGACCGCGAGTGGCACCAAGACGGCATCCGCAACAGCTGGCAAGCGCAGGATGCGAAGAGAGTGAGGCTCTATGAACAAGAAAGCCCCGAAAGGCTCAGGAAGAAAACGGGCATTGGCCCTGTTCCTCAGTTTTGCGATGTTGCTGACGGCGGGCCCTTTCGCCGCATTCGGCGACAGTCGCGATACGTCAATAGCCCCCAACGTATCGTCGGGCACTGCTGTACCGGTCGGGCTTGCAGCCGGCGACCCCGAAGGAGCCATCAACCCGCAGACAGCCGTCAACCCGCAGACAGCCGTCAACCCGCAGACAGCCGTCAACCTGCAGACAGCCGTCAACCCGCAGACAGCCGTCAGTCCGCAGGAGGCCGTCGATCCCGGGGAAGCCATCGACTCGCAGACAGCCGTGAACCCCGGGGAAGCCGTCAACCCGCAGACAGCCGGGCCGGCGACCGAAAGCCCCGAAGAGGGTGCCCAAACACCCGCTGGGGATCAAGGCAGCCTGCAGGTGCCGAAGGCCAGGGGTATCGGCATCAGCCCTTACTCCGATGACGCCCCCGGGGTCATAGGGGTCAGCACCTGGGCGGAGTTCCTTGCCGCTATCAAGAGGGTCAACGACGCAAACGATGTGTTGGGCGCCCCAGCCAACACCATCTCCCTGAAATCCGACATCATACGTCCTGCCGGCACGGCTGCTGCCGATCGCCCGGCCGCTTTCACCAAGAACGTGACCATAGCAGGCAACGGCCACACCCTGGATTTCGGCAGCGACAACAACGTGGCCAATGCAATCAGCTTGGCAAACACGACTTCAGCACTTACCATGACAGTCAAGGACCTCATCGTGCGCAAGCCTTATGTCAATGCCACGAACGCCTTCATCATGCGCCAGAACGCCACAACCGCCGGGAACGGCTCGAACTGGTCCATCAGGCTGGAGAACGTGTCTTCCGCAGCCAGCGGCAGCCAAGGCCTGATCAACGCAACCAGCGCGTACGTCGAGCTGGCGGGTACCGTTGATTGGCAGACGCATCACAACGGCACTACGAACACCATAGAGACCGTCAACGTCCGTAACCTTACCATCAAGCCAGGCGCGCACGTCACCTTGAGCGGGGGCAACTCAGTCCTGCATGTGAACGGTGCCGCCGGCGCGGGATTTGACATAGGTCCTGGAGCGAAGGTGGAACTGGCCAACCTCTACACGGGCAACAACCCCCTCTATTCTCATGCCATCTGGTACAACAATATTGTAGCGGGCAATACCTTCACCGTGGATGGGGCAACCCTGATAGGCACCTCGACCGGCAGCGGCGGTGCCGACAACAGCGGTGTCATGAACCTACAGGGCACCGGCCTTGTGACCACCATCACAAACGGCGCGAAGGTCCGTCTGGAAAGCCTCGCAGCGAATTCTGCCTATGTCTCGCAGGTCTCGAACTCAAGCCTTATCGTGACCGGCCAAGGTACCGAGTTTAGCTGTGCTTCCTTGAAGGGCTATGACTACCATATTCAAGCAGTCATGCGCTTCCGGGTGAGCGGCAACCAGTACTTCAACGTGACCGACGGCGCCGAGGTCCACATCACCAAGAAGTTCGACAAGTCGAACAACTACGGCGATGTGAGCGCCCTTCGCTTCGGCACTGGCACGGGCAACGGTTTCATCGTGAGTTCGGGCGGCAAAGTGTTCGTCACGAACGCGGGCAACGGCACAGCCGCGAACCCCGGTGGCACTGCGGGCACCGATGGTGGCGACAACACGGCCATCGAGTTCGGCGCGAATGACTTCACCTTTGACGTGCAGGGTGCCGGATCGGCCATCATCATAAACGCCCCCTATGGGGCGGCGATCAACGCATCCAACCGGAGCAACGGCAAGATAAATATAGGGCAAGACGCCGTTTTCGTTGCCAAAGGGCGCACGGCAGATGCCGCGAACGGCGCGACGAACGGCATAGTCAGGGCAACGGGGGGCAATGTCCAGATAAGCATGAACAACCCCCTCTATTACGACTTCGCCAACGACCGCCCGGGTGGCGGCCTTATCTTTGACACCGGGAACAGCTCGAAGTTCAACTCGACGAACTCAGACCTTGCGGTGTGGGAGAAAGGCCAAGATTTCAATGCCTCGCCCTTCAAATCGTGGACCTTGCTCGATTACAGTTTGTCGGGGGCAGACTTCGTCACGGTGGCCTCAGCCGAGCCAGGCTTTGCTGCGCAGTACAATGCCAGCACCAAGGGCAACGGCATGGCCGCGTATTCCCGCATGAGCGCGAACAACGCGCCTCCCGTCATCCGCAGCGCCGAACCGGCAACGAATGCCGATAAATACCTGCGTTGGCTGGGTACGGTGCCCGAAGGCCTTGATCTGAATGGAAGGTCCTTCTGGGATGACGAGGTCTACGGCATCGTGCATGTTGTCAAGGCAAACGGCACAACATTCGACACGACGGCCAGCATGAGCAGATCGTTCGATAGCGAGTCCGTCTATTCTGCAGAAACCGGCGCCGCCGTGTTGGAAGGCGTCCTGCGTCTTGAGAAAGCGGCTTCAGAACCGGGCAACGCAGACCTTTTCCTGGAGCCGGGCGACAGCTATGAGGTCACCGCGTACTGGCGTGGCGTGCCCGACCCGACTTCTGCCAAGCGCCATATAGGCACTGATTTCACCTCAGCGGGCCCCCTTGTGGTTGCTGACGTGGTGCCGCCCCTGCCGGCAGCCTCCATAGCCCCTGCGAACTTCTATGAGAACCAGAGCCAGCTTTCGGGCACCTGGGTGCCTGGTGTGCATGACGATGCACCGGTAAGTGTTACCGCGCAATTCAAGCGCGGGACAGCCGCCTTTGCACCTTTACCGGGCATCGCAACGGTGGATCCAGGCGGCACCTGGTCCTTCGCCATCCAAAGCGGCTTTGCCTTGCAGGCTGGAGATGTCATCGCCATCGTGTTCGCCGATGCCTCGGGCAATGCCGAGCCGTTCGCACAGACTGCGGTCCACGACCGCGTGATACCGGCTGCCGCAACCATCACGGTACAGGCTGTGGCCTTCGCCATAACGGGCAACAACAAGGTGATAGGCCTTAAGGCTGCCCAGCAGGTCGTCGATAACGCAGGGCTGCTTGCCTTGGTAGAAGCCCAGGGCTTCTTGTTGGTTCCCAGCAAGACGGCGGCAGCAATCGAGGTCGAATCGACCGACTTCCGCTTCGGCAGCGCCGCTGCTGCGGGTGACTACCGAGTCACGGTGAAACTCAAGGGCGAAGACTACCGCGAGACCTTCTTCGTGCACGTCGATCCCAACGATAACGTGGTCATCGGCACGAACTACTACCTCTCTTACAACGACATCACCGACCGCAAGGATTTCGCCTGGGCAGACAGGGTGAGTAACGTTGACCTCATGAACGAGGCGAACGTCTGCGCCTACAAGATGGAGGGATGGAGCAACGGCGTTCTGGTCACCAGTGCCGCCACCCGCCAGCTGGTGGTTCGCTACCTCACCAAGAATGCGGTGCGTGACGATTACTTCACCGCTCAGGTGGCTGAAGAGCCGGGTACCACCTTGGCCACGGTGGATGTCAAGCTGTCGCAGGCAACCTTAACGGCATCAAGTCCGGTCGTGCTTTCCTTGAACCAGTCAGGCTTTGCGGATACGCCTGCCTACCATAAGACCTTGGGGGCCCTGACAGCAAGCGATGCCGTGGATTCATCCAGCTATCTTTTGGATGATGCGCGATTCGTCATCGACCCTGCCAGCGATGCGGTCGATGTCAGTCGTCGAGGCATCTACCGGGTGGTCTATGGCACCACCGATTCTGACGGCAACTATGTCACCAGCAATGCCCGTCTGTTCATCGTTGATATGACGGTGGTAGGGGAATACATACTGACCGGAGATGACTTCACCATATTCCAGAGCAAGGTGGCGCCCGCACAAGGCAGCCTGCGCCTTGCACAGATAAAGCTTCTGGGAAAGACCGGCGTTTGGAAGATGGATCCGGCAGAACCCCGGGGCTATCGCGAGGTGTCCTATGATGTTGACGGCGGCGGATACACTGATGCCACAGGCAGCTACACCTATACGATATCCCCGACGGGCGCACCCTTGACCACGCTCTCGAAAAACATCGAAGTGGTCAATTATGTCCACATCGATAAGAGCCTTGCAACAGGCCAAAGCACCTTGGCAGACCAGGGCGACATCGTTGGCTATTTGCTTGAGGTGTCCAATTCCGGGTCGCTGCCGATCCCGAGCCCTATCGTGGTACAAGAGTCCCTCGACGGCAGCTTCGTGCCTCCTGCAGGCTGGGTCGTAGGCATTGACTACACGGTTGACAGCGCCACCCGTACCCTGACCATCCTGCGCAGCCTTCCGGCGGCAACTACCTGGGGCATTGGATACGATCACGATACGGCGGGCGACACTGCCGGTCTTGCCGTCACGAACACTGCCAGCGTAACCGCCGGAAACGATACCGATTCTGACACTAATGACGAGCTGTTCATCCGTGGCTTATCCCTTGCAAAGGAATTGACCGATGCACAAGGGAACCCCCTTGCGGGCAACGAGGCCACCGTGACCGATCCGGTCAACGAGGTGTTGGACTATCGCATCCGCGTACATATGTCAGACGACATGACCCCGTTCGGGAGCGTCGAGATACAAGACATCCTGGGCACCGACCTTATGCTGGTGGGCAATGCGGCCAATGTCGTGGTGACCGTGAGCAAGAATGGCAATGCCGTTGCAGGGCTGGTGCCGCAGGCAAACCTGGACACAACCACGAACATCTTAAAGATAGGCTTTTCGGGGCCCTATGCCGCCGTCATGAGCAAATTGGAAGGCACCGACATCAACATAGAATTGAAAGCCCAGGTCAAAGCAACAGGAGGTATCTACCCGGCCACCGCTACCAATACTGCCGAGGTCTACTTGGGCGGCGTCTTGCATAAAGGCCTCACCGCTTCCGAAAGGCCGAAGGCACATGTCCTCGGAAGGATAGGCGGCATCCTCTTCACCGATGCTGATGGCGACGGCATGTTCGGCAATGGTGAATCTGCGCTTGCCGGCAAGCAGGTGTCGCTGTTCGATGCGGCGGATACTGCTTTTTCCGCCCCGCTTGAAACCGCCACGACGGACTCAGCCGGCTCCTACGGGTTCATCGTCGGGCCGGGAAGCTATGTGGTGTGCGCCCCTTCTCCGGCGACCGGCCTTTGCTTCACACAGCTCGTGCCTGCTGGCGGGCGCGTGACTTCTGCGGTCTACAGCGATGTGGACAGCAACGGGGTAAGCCCTGTGCTGGTCATCGACCGGGATGCCAACGGCGCCAACCTGTCCAGGGAAGTGAATGCAGGCTATATGCAAGCACCCCCCGATCCCGCTGTCATCAAGGCCATCAAGGACAGCTTCACCAAAGTGGTCTGGGACCCGCAGGCGGGCGCACCTGCAGGCACAGGCACCTGGGCGGCTACCCGCACGGTGAGCGATCTGACCGAGAGGCTTGAGTACAAGTTAGGCTTCATCGTGCCCCCGGCACCGGCCAGCGGGGCCGATCCCTTCATCGGCTTTACCTCCATTGACATCAAAGACGTCATGGAGCCAGGCCTCACCTTGGCGCAAGTCACCGCACCCGATTGGAACATGCAGGTGAAGGTAGGCAACACGGTAGTCTACCGGGGCATCGCAAACGGTGCCCAGGCCAACTATACCTTCGATTCAGCGGCAATCGCCACCTATCTGTCAGGCCAGCCACAAGGAACCGAGGTGGCACTTATCGTGAAGGCCGACCTTGAGAAGGTCGCCGGGCTGTGGCCGTCTGATGCAGTGAACCACGGCTACCTCACCATCAATGCTGCCAGCAGCCCCGATGCGTATGTCGATACCACCGTAGGCCTTCCGGGACAGCCACCCGACATCAAGTTCATCGAATACCCCCTGGTGGTCAGGCAGACAGCCGCCTCTTACCAGATGACCCCGGACGACCTGAAGGCAGGCTTACAGGTGACCGATGCCGAGGACTACCCGGTATGGGACGACATTACGGGCCCTTCTACAGCGCTTTTCACCGGCATGTCCGTTGTGCCGATGAACTCCGCTGCTGCAATTGACACCCATAAGGTCGGTGTGTACCGCGTGCGCTACACGGCCACCGACTCGACCGGCAACACCACGACCGCTTACCGCGCCGTGGTTGTCAACGACGGGCGCTACCTCATGGAAGATGAGGACAACGACGGCAAATACGACATCGTTATCGGAGCCCGCGATTTCGTGGTGGCACAGACCAAGGTCCAGGACAACCCCTCGCACATACGGACGCTCTCATGGGCGGAAGCCTTCGACACAGAAGGGAACGACCTGGGTACCACGCCCGGCCTTTCGCTTGTCGGTGGCATTCCCGCAGACTACGCCGCTGCAATCCCCGCAGATTATGACTTCATTTGGTGCGTCAATGGCACAACTGCCGAGAAAAAGGTCGTCGGCCATGTGGTCGCCGCCGATGTGGTCGATTCCGGAAACAAGGACAGCCAGTACGCGGTGTACGCTTCACACTTCTTGGCGAACACCACCGAGGCACAGGCCATCATCAGCACCGACGGCTTCGTTGTTGCCGCGAACGCGCAGGTGGTGAAGCTGGTGGCAACTGCTCCCGATGCGGTTGCGGTCACCGGAAGCCGCGGGGGTTTTGCGGCATCGCAGGGCGTCTATCCTGTCGAGTTCCTCATACAGGTCAAGGACACCCCGCCCTACATCATCGACAAAGCTATCCAACATGTTGTGGTGAACGGCACGGTGACTGACGGCAAACCGCCTGTGCTGACCTTCAATACTCCTTTGGAGGTATGGATAGGCGATCCCGCCCAGATGCCTGTCGGCGCCATCCTGCCAAGCGCCTACACCGATGCCTATGGCATAAGCGCCATCGACCCCGATGGAGCCGGTAAATTCCCCGATCAGCCGAAAGACATCACCTCGGCAGTCGTGGCCACTCCGGTGGGCGGCCCAATCAATCTGGGAACAAGGGGCATGCACACGGTCCATATCTCTGTCACTGATGCCGACCTCAATACCGTCGAAGGGGACCGTCTGGTCGTTGTGAACGACGGCGCCTACGAGGTAGGCCAAGGCCGTGTTCTGTTCGCCAAATCCTTCGTTATAGCCTTGGGCGACGTCGTCGAGGCGCCGCTTGCCGACAAACAGGCGCAAATGCGTGGTCAGACAGGCCTTTCCCTGTACGCCGGCGGCAACGAGGGCAGTGTTAAAGCGGGGGAAAGGCTGGGAATCGACCAGGTCTGGATAGCTGACGACGGCGGCTATGGCAAGCAACAGGGCACCTATCAGGTGACCGTTCGCGGAAACGACAACCCCTCTTCTGCACCATCGATTTCCCGCATCGTGACCGCAGAGGTTGTGGATGCGCAGCTGGTCGTTTCAGGCCCTGCGGGCACTGCGACCGACACCCATTATCTTTTCGGCAACCATGTGGTTCTCACCCCCGTGGAAGCAGATGCCATACAGCTGGCCGGCAGCCAATCTGCCCGTGATGCTGACCTGATGACAGCCCTTGGCGCGGGAGCACGAAAGGCAAGCACCGATGGCACGCTTGCATCATTGGGCGTGAATATCGCCGATGCGGGGGGCTTCTTCGCCCGCACGACAGGGGTGCAGTCCACCGGCACCTACACAATGGTGCTTGCCGATGCCGACGGGATACTCAGGCTTCCTTTGATTGTCACGGTGGCAGCAGGCGCCCTGCCTGTGATAACGGCGACGCCCACCCCGCTAGTGCTGCCTGTGGGAACAACGCACACCGCCCTGAGCCAAGCCCAGCTCATGGCAGGAGTATCGGCTGACGACCCCGATGGCTCGCCCCGCGACATAACCGGGCGGGTAGTGATAGACCAAGACGGCGACAAGATAGCCGACATGCCGGTCATCTATGCTGACGAACCCGGTCTCACGAAGGTGACCTACTGTGTGACCGACGACGCGGGCAATACCGTATGGCAGAGCCGTGCCGTCATCATCGACGATGGTACCTTTGTTTGGAATGCCCGCTATATCATGCAAGCCAATTCCTTCATCGTGAAGGACACCGATGTGGTGCCTCACGACCCCGATCAGATAAAGCAGCTTTCGGGCGTAAAGGCCTGGAGAGTCGAAGGCAGCCCCGTGGACGCGGGCGACATCACCGTGGTTGATGATGCGGGCTACACCGCCGTGGTCGCGAACTACAAGCCGGTTAGGCTGGGGCTTCTGAACGATCCATTGATTCGCGAGGTCACGGCCAAGGTGTATGGGGAAAAAATCGGCACGAACGGCACGGCTTATTCTATTCTGGCAGGCGGCTTTGTGATGAACGTAGCTGATGCCAACGGGATAGCCGGCAGCGGCACGGCTGCCATCGAGGCCGACCTCAAAGCGCGGGCAGGCGCGGTAAGCTATTTACGGAGCGGCAGCATGGACAACCCAGAAGGCACCGTGGTGTTGGTGTCCGCAACAAAGAAGAACGCCCCCAGCATTGGCAGCACTTTTGAGGGACTGGCCGGCAGCCTGGCTGAAGGCGACCTCTTCGATCTGGTCTTCCAGGTGGCGCAAGACCCGACGGCCAGCGTTACGGTGGAGCTGTTGGTGTCCAACCGCACAGCCCCCGTGCTCGATGTGCCTGCCGTGAAGGTGGTGCCTGTGGGCGACCCCTTCCCCGATCCCGGGACCACCGCAGATACAAGCCCCAGTTACCTTCAGGGTGTTTCAGCCTACGATCTCGAGGACGGCGCTCTGACTGCGATAAGCTACAACAAACCAGTGGACACCTCGGTCGAAGGTGCGGTGTATCGGATAACTTACTCCGTTACCGATTCTGACAACAACACCGTGACCAAGGACGGAATCGTGTTGGTGGGCGATTGGCCCCAAGTCGATGGCTACTACCTGTTCGCACAGGGCTTCTCCAAGGAAATTGGCGATGTCGCAGGCACCGAATCCGAGGTCATTGCCGAATCGGGTGCGAAAGCCATCGATGGAAGGCCCACCTTGCCCACAGGGGCTGCCAACCCTGATTTCGGCAACGCTGTTGCGGTCATCGTCCTTGACGACGACGGATACTTTGGTAAGACACCCGGCACCTTCGACGTGGTCGTGGCAGTGCGCGATCACACCGCAGCCAACAAGACGATAGAGGTGAAGGTAGGCCCTGGCTCAGGCCCTGCCATCACCTTCACACAGACGCCCTTGGTCATCCCGCAGACCTTGACAAACCACACCATGACCGAGGCAGAGCTGAAAGCCGCCGTGCGGGTGACCGATGCCGAGGATTACCCGGCTTGGGACGACGTCACCGGTCCTTCAACGGCGCTGTTCTCGGGAATGTCTGTTGCGGTCATGAGCCCCGGCGGATCCATCAACACCCATAACATCGGTGTATACCAAGTGAGCTACACGGCAACCGATTCCACCGGCAACAGCACAACGGCCTATCGCGCTGTGGTGATCGACGACGGGCGCTTCGTCATAGAGGACGAGGATGGCGACGGCATAAACGACATCATCATCGGTGCGCGCGACTTCGTGATACAGCGGGGGGCAGTACAGGCCAACGAGAACGCCATTCGGAGCCTTTCCTACGCCGAGGCTTTTGATACGCAGGGGAACGACCTCGGCGTTACGCCTGGCCTCTACCTGAAAGACGGCATCCCTGCCGGCTATAACCCCACGAACGGCAATGGAGGCTATCCCTTTATCTGGAAGGTGCCCGGTTATAAGGCCGAGAAGGCTGTGACGGGAACAGTGGTTGTGGCCGATGTGCTGGGCCCTGATTCAAAGGACAGCCAGTATGCCATCTATGCCTCGAATTTCATGGTCAATACCCTTGAGGCGCAAGTCCTCATCAACACCGATGGCTTCATCGCAGCGGCAGATGCCCATGTGATAAAGCTTGTGGCATCTGCACCAAACGCCAAAGCCCATATCGAGGACCGCGGAGGCTTCGCTGCTTCGCGCGGCGACTATGATGTGGAATTCACCATCCAGGTGCTGGCTACCACGCCTTACTTCATCGACAAGGCCATCCAGCATGTTGTCGTCAAAGGCACCGTCTCTGACGGCAAGCCGCCCCTGCTTGCCTACACGACCCCCTTGGAGGTCTGGATAGGCGATCCTGCGCAAGCCCCCGTGGGAGCCGTGCTGCCTGGTGCCTACACCGACACCTATGGCGTGACGGCCACCGACCCCGATGGCGATGGCAAGGCCACAGCCACGGTGCCTGACAAGCCCAAGGACATCACCAGTGCCGTGGTGGCAAGCCCCTTGGGTGCGCCGGTAGACCTTGCCCAACCGGGCACCTATCGTGTGCGCTTCTCTGTCACCGATGCCGACCTGAACACCACAGAAGGCGACCGCCTGGTGGTGGTGAACGATGGGCGCTATACCTTGGGCTTTGGTCGTGTGCTGTTTGCCAAAGGCTTCGTCATAGCCAAGGAAGACGTGGTTGTAGGCTCTGCAAGCGCAGGACAACTGCGTGCCTTGAGCGGCCTTTCCCTGATCGCCGGCAGCAACGAGAGCGGGCAGGTGCCCGCTGGCACCCCGCTCAGCCCCGATCAGAGCTGGGTTGCAAATGATGGCGGCTACACCAAGCAGGCGGGCATCTACCCATTGACCTTCAACGGTTACGACAACCCCTCAAATGCCCCGGTGCTGGTGCGCACCGTGACCGCCGAGGTCGTGGACGCGCAGGTCGTTTCATCAGGGCCGACAGGACAAGGCCAGGACACGCGTTTCGTCTTCGGTAACGACATCGAGATAAGCCCCCTGGAAGCAGATGCCATACAGCTGGCTGCAGGCCAGGGCGCTCCCGAGGCCGCCCTGTTGGCCAAGCTGGGCGCGGGTGCGCGCAAGGGCATGCCTGATGGCAGCCTTGCCCCGTTGGGCGTGGTGGTGGCCGACGATGATGGGTTCTTCGGCAGACCGACCGGCACCCAGGCAACCGGTAGCTACCAGGTTGTCGTGACAGACGCCGATGGTGCCGCCCAATTGACCCTGACCGTAAAGGTGGTTGCCGGTGCGCCGCCGGTGATAACGGCAGTGCCCTCGCCTTTGGTGCTGCCGCGAGGAACATCACACACCGCCCTGACCCAAGCCCAGATCATGGTGGGCGTCAGTGCCGATGATCCCGATGGCTCGCCCCGCGACATCACAAACAGGGTGATTCTGGACCAAGATGGCGACAAGATAGCCGATATGCCGCTCATCTATGCAGACGAACCAGGTGTCACCAAGGTTACCTACTGCGTGACTGACGACGCAGGCAACACCGTTTGGAAGAGCCGCGCCGTGGTCATCGACGATGGATCCTTCAGATGGAACGCAGCCTATGTGCTCCGTGCCAACTCGTTCATTGTGAGATGTGGCGACGTGGACACGGTTGACAAGGAGGGGCAGATCAAAAGCCTATCCGAAGTTGAGGCATGGAAAAGCGACGGCACGCCGATTGACAAGTTCGGCATCACCGTGCCCGACGATGCCGGCTATCAGGCGGTCGCCCGCGACTACGACGGCATAAAGCTCAGCCTAGCCATCGATCCCTCCTTGATCCGCGAGATTACTGCAAGGGTCTACGATGATGCAAAGGTCGGTAAGAACGGCGACCTCTATTCCATCCTGGCTGGTGCCTTTGTGATGAATGTCCCCGATGCCAACCAGCTTGCCGGAAACGGCCTGGCAGCTATCGAAGCGGCCTTCATAGCCCGTTCTGGTGCGGAAAGCTTTCTGCGCAGTGGCGACATGGCCTTCCCCGATGGTTCGCTCAAGCTGGTATCTGCTGTGAAGAAGAATGCACCGGCTGCCGGCACATCATTCGATGGCATGGCGGGAAGCCTGGCAGAGGGCGACATATTTGCCATCACCTTCTGGGTTGAAGAAGACCACAGCGCCACTGTTACCGTGGAGCTCTTGGTGTCGAACCGCACGGCTCCGGTGCTTGATGTGCCCGCTGTGAAGGTGGTGCCGTATAACAAGGGCACCGGGGCGGTGTTCGAGGAAGGGGCGGCCACCGATACTGTGCCCAGCTATATGCAAGGCGTCACCGCGCACGACTCAGAGGACGGCCCGCTCACCAACATCACCCATGACACACCGGTGAGCCTTGCCAACCCGCAGTCTGTGTTTCGCGTGACCTATTCGGTGACCGATTCCGACCATAACACCACCACCCAGGCAGGCATGGTGCTGATTGGCGATTGGAGCATCAAGGACGGCTATGCCATCAGCGCCCATGATTTCATGATCGATCTGACAGATGTGACAGGAACCGATCGCGAGGCGATCGACAAAGCTGAGGCCAGTGCGATCGATGTGCGCCGGTATTTGCCCGATGGCACCGAGAACCCCGCCTTCGGTGCTGCGGTGCCCCTGGTGGTCCTTGACAACGGCGGCTATGATGCCAGGCGCCCCGGCGATTTTGACATCATGTTCGCCATAGGCAACGACCTCAGCGTATCGGTGGATGTGGTCGCCCGGGTCGGCGCCCATTGGACCTTGGTCTACGATGGCAATGGCCATACCTTCGGAAATGTGCCCGCAGCCGAGCTTTACCCCCACAACACCTACGCAATCATCAAGGAAAGAACGGTGTCGAAGGACGGCTTCACCTTTATAGGCTACAGTTTGGATTCCGCGTACAGCCCTGCCGCATTGGGTGGTACCCCGATGAACGGCCAGGCCTCCACGGCCGAGATGACCGCGGCAAGCCAGGGCATTGCAGGAAACGGCATTCTGTACCAGCCGGGGGATGCCATCTTGATGGACTCAGACAAGACCCTCTACGCGGTGTGGCAGCTAAACGCCCCTCAGCCACCGGCCATAGTGCCCAAGGCAGGCGATAGCACCACCCTTCTGATGATAGCCCTGTTCGGCCTGACAACAGCTCTGGAACTCTTCTTGATGTTCTTCGTGAAAAGGAAGAAGGAAAAGGGGGAAGATGACTCACGGGTGCATCTTGCTGTTTAGGGAAGCGATGACCCATGGGCATACCGAGCTGTTGAGGGAAGCGATGACCCATGGGCATACCGAGCTGTTTAGGGATGCGGTGACCCACGGGAACACCGAGCTGTTGAGGGATGCGATGACCCACGGGCACACAGGCCGCTGAGGGGGAAGATGACCCAAAGACACCCCTGGCTGTCTCACGAGAGGCGGCCAGGGGTGCCCTTGCGCACAGGCCATTCGAGGTGTTTGTCACGGGTACAACGTAGAAGCGCAAGGTTTTATGAACAATCCTCACCTGTTATTGCCGAGGCTTTCCTCCACTCTAGCCGCTCAAAGGAAAGCCCCCTGGCCCAACCGAGACCCGCAGCCAAGACCCCTGCCTGTGGGTCTCGGCTTTTATGAAGGGCAAGATGCCCAAAAACGTTCACCGATTAAGAAGATAGCGTTTCGTAGCAAAAAAGCAAGCATTCGTAGCGAATAAATAAAGAAAGCATGGAAAACAGCCACAGATCGGATGAGGCTGCCGGGGCAACCGGACAATCGGGCAGCCAGGGCTGCCGGGGCAACCGGACAATCGGGCAGCAGTGGCACCAGGGGCAGCCAGGGCAGCTAGGGCAGCCAGGGCAACGGGGCTGCCGGGCAGCTGGAACGCCAGTGGCTGCCGGGGCAGCCAGGCAGCCAGGGCAACGGGGCTGCCGGGCAATGGGGCTGCCGGAACACCAAGGGCACCAGGGGCAGCCGGGCAGCCGGAACACCAAGGGCACCAGGGGCAGCCGGGGCAGATAAGGAAAATGAGGGGAGAAACAATGAGTTTTCCCCTTTGAAAACAATTAGAAACATTCCATCTTTAGTTTGTATGCATGAAAAAATTCGTTTGCTTCGGTGTGCGCTTCTGATAAGGTGTGTCAGAGAATCGTTTGATTGCGGCGGGCACGCTGTGCGGGAAAGGCATGAGGCACCCACCGGAAGCGGAAAAGCGGATACGTAGGTCGCAGGCATCCTGCGTGTAAGAGGCAACGCCGGTCGCAGACATCGTGTGTGCGACCAGAGAAACCGCTTGCAGGCATTCTGCGTGCGACAGGAAAAGAAGGTCGTAGACGTGCTGTGTGCGGCAGGAGAATTCGGTTGCAGACGTGCCGTGTGCGGCAGGAAGAAGAAGTGAGGAGCGAAAAGGACTATGTCGAATATTTCAGAACTGTACGGTTCCATGGTGTTCAACGAGCATACGATGCAGGAAAGGCTTCCTTCCGCAACGTATAAAAGCCTGCTCAAAACCATACGCGATGGTGAACCCCTTGATTTAGAGGTGGCCAACGTGGTAGCCCATGCCATGAAGGAATGGGCTATTGAGAAAGGCGCCACGCATTACACCCATTGGTTCCAACCTCTCTCAGGCATCACGTCGGAAAAGCACGACAGCTTCCTCGACCCCTGCCCTGATGGCCGAGCCATCATGAGTTTTTCGGGCAAGGAGCTTATCCAGGGCGAACCGGATGCCTCAAGCTTCCCTTCAGGCGGTCTGCGGGCCACCTTCGAAGCCCGCGGCTATACCGCATGGGACCCCACCAGCTATGCCTTCATCAAAGATGAGGTGCTGTGCATCCCCACTGCCTTCTGCAGCTATACCGGCGAGGCGCTTGACAAGAAGACCCCGCTGCTGCGTTCGATGAGCGCGGTCGAGGATCAAGCCAACCGCGTGCTGGCTCTTTTTGGGGAGCCCCATCAGCGGGTGACCACCACCGTTGGCTCGGAGCAGGAATACTTCCTCATCTCCGAAAAGGACTACGCCGCACGTCAAGACCTCATCCTGACGGGGCGCACCCTTTTTGGATACCCGCCCTGCAAAGGCCAAGAGCTTGAAGAGCATTACTTCGGCGCCATCAGGCCTACCGTGAACGAGTTCATGAAGACGCTCGACGATGAGCTGTGGGCACTGGGCGTTTCGGCCAAGACGAAGCACAACGAAGTTGCCCCTGCCCAGCACGAGCTTGCCCCCATCTACACCAACGTGAACCGCGCTGTCGATGAGAACCTGCTCACGATGGAAAAGATGCGTCTTCTGGCCTCTCGCTACGGCCTGGTCTGCCTCCAGCACGAAAAGCCTTTCGAGGGGATAAACGGCTCGGGCAAGCACAATAACTGGTCGGTCTCGGCTGGGAAGACCAACCTGCTCGACCCGGGCGACACCCCTATGGACAACCTGCGCTTCCTGGTGTTTTTGACCGGGGTCATCCAGGCGGTCGATGACTACCAAGAGCTCTTGCGCATGAGCGTGGCCTCGGCCGGCAACGACCACCGCCTCGGTGCCAACGAGGCGCCCCCGGCAATCGTGTCCATATTCCTGGGCGACGAGCTCGACGCCATCGTGGAAGCCCTTATCACCGGCCAGGAAGGCGCTTACAACAACGTGGAGAAGGTAGCCATGGACCTGGGTGTGGCGGTGCTGCCGAACTTCCTCAAGGACAACACCGACCGCAACCGCACCAGCCCCTTCGCCTTCACCGGCAACAAGTTCGAGTTCCGCATGCCGGGCTCGAGCCTGAACTTGTCTGATTGCAATATGATACTGAACACCGCCATGGCGAAGAGCCTCAAGGAATTCGCAGACGCGCTCGAGGGCAAGAGCGGCCAGGAATTCGAGGCCGCTGCCATCGAATACATCAGGGAATCCCTCATCAAACATCAGCGCATCATCTTCAACGGCAACGGCTACAGCCAGGAATGGGAAGAAGAGGCCGCAAAGCGCGGTCTTGCCAACAAGAAGACGACGGCGGATTCATTGCCTTGCTTCATAGAGAAGAAGAGCATCGAACTTTTCGAGGCCTTCGAGGTGCTGAGCGAAGCCGAGATCAAGAGCCGCTATGAGGTCAAGCTTGAGAAGTACAACAAGACGCTCAATATTGAGGCACGCGTGATGAAGCGCATGGCACGCCGCACCTTCCTGCCGGCCATCAACGAATATGCCGCTTCCCTTGCTGCCACCATCACCGCCATCAAGGCGGTTTCGCCCGATGCGCCGCTTGCACATCAGGAAGCACAGCTCAAACGTCTCTTGTCCGGCATTGATGAGGCAGCTGGGCACTTGGAGGCCCTTGACGAGACCCATCATCGGGTACGCGATATCGAGAACGAGCAAGAGAAGGCAAGCGCCTATGCCGAAGAGGTCATCCCCCTGATGCAGAAGCTCCGTCATGCCATAGACGGCCTGGAGCGCCTGACCGACCGCGCACACTGGCCGGTACCCACCTACAACGACATCCTCTTCTACACCTAAGTGGTTGAAGGCCAGGCCGATAGCCAGGCCGACAAGTGAAGACCCATAACAACCGCTCAGTCTCAGGCCGGGCATCGCGCACCCCGTGATGCCCGGCCACGCGTTCCTCGGCCGAGTGCCCGCACCCCGTGATGCCCGGCCACGCGTTCCACCACTCCATTCCTTCCTTGTGCGGCTCATGCGGCCCATGCTGATCCAGCTCTTCCGCACACCCTTTGCGGCAGAGTTTCCGCAATCCTGTTCCGTACTTTAGCCTCTTAGAGTACAATATCGTTTGAAGGGCGAGGCCGCCGAAACGTACTTGGCCGCCATCGCCAGAGCAAGTAGGGCGCTTCACCGGCGCCCGGCCTCAGGCGGGGGCTGCACGCACCGAAGCCAAGCCGCCTTGCAACGATACAGAAGGGATGTGCGACATGGCAGGATTCAGCGCAGTTGATTTTATCTGGAAGAACGGGGAAATGGTTCCCTGGGAACAGGCTACCACACACGTCCTTACGCATTCGCTGCATTACGGCTCTGCGGTCTTCGAGGGCATCCGCTGTTATCAGGACCCTGATTCCCAGAAGAGCTATGTGTTCCGCTTGCGGGAGCACATGGAGCGCCTGCATCGCAGCTGCAAGATAGCCATGATAGACCTTGATTACACGGTGGACGAGCTGTGCGATGCCACGGTAAAGCTTATCCGCAAGAACGGCCTTAAGGCCTGCTACATCCGGCCGCTGGTATACCGCGGCTATGGCACCATGGGGGTAGACCCTACGGGGGCTCCGGTCGATGTGGTCATCGCGGTGTGGCCTTGGGGCGCCTATCTGGGCGAAGAGGCATTCGAGAACGGCGTGGCCGTCGGCGTGTCTTCTTGGCGCCAACGTTCGGTGAATGCGCTGCCACCTGCGATGAAATCGACCGCATCCTATATGAATTCCATCTTTGCCAAACTTGAGGCAAAAGCCCATGGCTATGCCGAGGCGATCATGTTGAACGAGGCCGGCTTGGTATGCGAAGGAACAGGGGAGAACCTCTTCGTCGTTCGGGACGGCATCCTTTCCACACCCCCTCTTTCCGATGGCGTCCTTGAAGGCATTACGCGCGACACCGTGCTTTGTCTGGCAGACGACCTGGATATCCCTTCCATAGAGGAAAGCCTGACCCGTTCAGACCTCTATGTGGCCGACGAGGTGTTCATGACAGGCTCTGCTGCCGAGGTCACCCCGGTGGCCAGCATCGATGAGCGCCCCATAGGGAAGCCTGGCCCGGTGACCCGTGCCTTGCAGGAACAGTTCTTCAAGGTGGCATATGGGAAGGTCGATGATTACTATGATTGGCTGACCGAGGTCTAGGCTTGGCCAAGCACAGGATACACACCTACGATTCCACCCTTCGGGACGGCGAACAGAGCGAAGGCATCGTTCTTTCCCTTGAGGACAAGCTGCGCATCGTCGAGCGCTTGGACGGGTTCGGCATCGATTACATCGAGGGCGGATACCCTGCTTCGAACCCCAAGGACATCGCCTTCTTCCGGGAAGTCCAGCGCCTTCCCTTGAAGCATGCGCGCATCGCGGCCTTCGGATCGACCTGCAAGAAGGGTGTGGCCGCAAAAAACGATGCCGGGCTTGCCGACCTTTTGACATCGGGCGCACCAGTGGTCACCATAGTGGGGAAGACCTGGGATCAGCAGGTCATCCATGCCTTGCAGGCCACTCTGAATGAGAACCTGCGCATGATAGCCGATTCGGTCAGTTACTTGAAGTCCCAGGGCGTGCGGGTGGTCTTCGATGCCGAGCACTTCTTCGACGGCTTCAAGGCCAACGCCGATTATGCGCTTGAATGTTTGAAAGCAGCCTACCTGTCCGGTGCCGACTCGATCGACCTCTGTGAGACCAACGGCGGGGCATTGCCCTTCGAAGTCGAAGAGATGGTCCGGCAAGCGGCATCGGTGGTTCCGAGGGCTGCCCTGGGAATCCATTGTCACAACGATTCCGGCTGCGCGGTGGCAAACACCCTGGCTGCGGTCCGGGCGGGGGCGACCACCGTGCAGGGCACCGTGAACGGATTCGGGGAGAGGGTCGGGAATGCCGACATCCTCACCGTCATTGCCGACCTTGAGCTGAAGATGGGCTATGTTTGCGTCGGACCTGACCGACTGCGGCAGTTGACCGGTGTTGCGCAGTTCGTTGCGGAGACCTGCAATAGGGCGGTGCCCAGCCATCACCCCTATACGGGCGCTTCGGCTTTTGCCCATAAGGGGGGCTTGCACGCCAGCGCTATAGCGCGCTTCCCTCAGGCTTATGAACATGCCGACCCATCCACGGTGGGCAATATGACGCGGATGCTGGTGAGCGAGCTTGCCGGCAAAGCTTCGCTTGTTGCCAAGGCCAAGACCTTAGGCATAGACCTTTCCGTCGACGATGCGCCCGTGCAGAAGATACTTGACGAGATAAAACGCCGTGAACAGGAAGGTTACAGCTACGAGGTGGCCGACGGGTCGCTCGCCATCCTTATCCGCAGCCTTTTGGGAGGCTTCACTCCCCACTTCAAGCTTGAGAGCTTCCGGGTCATCGTTGATGACCGGGAAGACACCGGGGCTTGGGCGAAGGATGCCATGAGCGAGGCAACCATCAAGATACACGTGGGTAAGAGGCGCTTCGTGGCAACCGGCGAAGGTGCAGGCCCTGTAGGTGCGCTCGACAACGCCCTGCGCTTGGCCATCACCGAGTTCTACCCAGACGTAAAAGGAATAGAGCTGGTCGATTTCAAGGTACGCATCCTGGACGAGAACGTGGGGACCGGCGCCATAACGCGTGTGGTCATCACTTCTCGCGACAAACAAGGCAGCTGGGGCACGGTAGGCGTTTCCGAGAACATCATCGAGGCGTCTTGGAACGCCTTGGTGGATGCCCTTGATTATGGCCTGATGAGGATGGGCAAGTAAAGACGCGTCCGGGCAACAACGAATGCGGGCAACAACCAGTGCGGGCAAAGAAGCGGAAGCAAAGACGAGTGACGGCAGCGATAGGGAAGCAAAGACGAATGACGGCAGCGAAGCGGAAGCAAAGGGAAACAGGATAGTGAAGGCAGTGAAATGATGAGAGGGAAGTGGACGTATATGGCCGGTTTGACGAAACCCGCACACGGGTCTTGCGTCTGCAAGCCGTCCCAAGCCCCAAGGATGAAGGGAAGGATATGAAGGATCTGCAGAACAGCGAACTGGACAACCTCTTGACCGTTCTTACCAGGCTGAATGAACGGGAAGACATCAGTCTTTTGCTCGATGACCTTTTCACCATAAGGGAGATACAGGAAATAACCCAACGCCTCGAAGTGGCGCGTATGCTCAGCGAAGGGAAGTCCTATGCCACCATCATCAAAAAGACCTGTGCTTCGGCGACCACGGTGGCAAGGGTCTCAAAATGCCTGAGCTATGGATCGGGCGGCTATGCCCGAGCGCTTGAGGCATTGAAGGAGAAGGAGGCCTATGTATAAGGAAGGTGCAGCAGTCGAAGCGAAGCGCCTGCTGCTGGTCGTGGATTACCAGAACGATTTTGTGAACGGATCCTTGGGCTTTCCGGGCGCCGAGGCGCTGGAAGGCCCCATCGCCGAAAAGATAGCCGAGTACCGGGCATCAGGCGACGAGGTTGCCTTCACCTTGGACACGCATGGACCAAGCTACCTGGAAACCCTGGAAGGAAGGAACCTTCCCGTGGAGCATTGCCTCACCGGGACAGAAGGCGCAAGGCTCTTCGGCAAGGTGGCCGTCCTGCAAGATGAGGGCGACCAGGTGTTCACCAAGCCGAGCTTCGGTTCACTGAGCCTCTTGGAGTACCTGCAAGGCAGGCAGCTTGAAGCCGCAAAGCATGGAACGCTTCCTTTTTCGAGCATCGAGCTGGTGGGTTTGGTATCCAACATCTGTGTCTTGGCGAATGCCGTCATCGCCAAGACAGCTGTCCCTGAAGTGCCCGTTATTGTGGACGCTTCCGCAACCGCCTCTTTTGACGAAGCGCTCCACGAAAAGGCACTCGATGTCATGGAGGGGATACATATCCAGGTCATCAACCGCATCCACGCCGACTAGCCTGTGAGGTTCCTGTTATGAAAGTACCTATACCCAGCCCGGCCATCTCCATTGTGGGGCGGCATAACTCGGGGAAGACGACACGTGTCGAGCGCCTGACAGCAGAATTGGTCGCACGTGGCTATGACGTCGGTTCCATCAAGCATCATTCGCATAGGGGCTTCGATATCGATTATCCGGGAAAGGATTCCTACCGGCACCGCGCAGCAGGTGCCAGTGAAACGGTGATTGCGGCTCCTGGTCAGATGGCCTGCATCAAGACCATCGAGGGCGAAATGGAGTGCTCGGAGCTTCTCCGCAACATGCCCGGCCACGACATTGTTATCGTGGAAGGCTACCGCAAGAGCAACCTGCCCACCATCGAGATAATGAGGGCGGCCAACGATGCGGACAGCCGTGTGGCTTCGGTATTTGCCGAAGGGGCAGAGAAAGGCTGGCCTTTGGGCACCGACTTCACGCAGATGACACGCGGAATCATAGCACGGGAGAAGGCAGAAGGGGTCTATGGCTCTGGGCCAGTCCCTGGCGCTGCCGCAGGGACTGCCGCGAGCGCGGCTCCTGGTGCAAACGCGACCATGGCCACGGTTCCTGGTGCGGCTTCGGGCACGGCCGCAGCCGCGGCCACGGGTGCGGCCGCGGGCACGGCTTCGGGCACGGCTTCGGGTGCTGCCCTCAGCCAAGCCGCTGCCATTCCGGATTCCGTCTTGCAGAAGTTCACGGTGCATACCCCCGACCACGTGGATATCTCGAACAAGCTTCCGACTGCCGAAACCATCGCGGTCATCACCGACATCGAAGAGGCATTTGCGGCGGCACAGTCTTATGGCATTGCGGCATTTTCGCTTGAGGACACCAAAGGATTGGCCGATTTCGTCGAAGAGCATTTCATCCGCCCCCGAGTGAGCGTGGCCATCCAGGCAGGCGGCGAAAGCCGCCGCATGGGCCGCAGCAAGGCCACCGTGCCCTTTGCCGGCCGCCCGCTTATTTCCCGCCTGGTCGAACGCCTGAGCCAGATTGCCGACGAGATGATAATCACCACCAACGAGCCCGAGAACCTCGAGTTCCTGAAAACAGAGTTTCCGCATCTAGCCATCAAACTGGTACGTGACGTGTTCGATTCGCGTGGCGCCTTGCCGGGCTTGTACACGGCGCTCCAGGCAGCCACCAACCCGTATGTGGCCATTGTGGCTTGTGACATGGTGTTCGCTTCGCCCGCTTTAGTGGTTGCCGAAGCGAACACCATGACCGAGACCGGAGCCGATGTGGTCGTGCCGGTCAACAAGCACGGCTTCGAGCCCTTCCACGCGATGTATCGAAAGGACGACTGCATCCCCATCATCAAGGAGATACTCGATCAGGGGGACAAGCGGGCACAGGCCTTCTTCAACAAGGTGAAGGTCTTCGAGTTCCCCCAGACCAAGGTACTCGAGGTCGAACCAATGGGCGGTTGCTTCATCAACGCCAACACACCCGAGGAACTGGCCGCCATTGAGCGGTCCTTCTTGGACGGATAACCAGGCCATGCCCAGTATCATCGATATAGTCGATTTAGCCGAAGCACTCGAGAGCAAGGCGGTCTATGTGGCTGCCAACCGTTGCGTGGTGGTGCGCAACCGCAACGTGCGCTGCCGCAAGTGCCAGGAAGCATGCCCGACAGAAGCCTTCACCATAGAGGGGAACAGCCTTGAACTGAACAACAAGGCCTGCGTCGCCTGTGGGGCTTGCACGGTCGTGTGCCCGACCGAGGCGCTGATCCCCTTGCGTCCCCTTGATGAGGAATTGGCGCAATCCTTTGCAGCTGCTTGCGGAAAAGACGAAGGCCGGGTGGTCATCGCCTGTGCCCGGATAGCCGCGAAGCGCAGGGCCGACCCACAAAGGTTCGTTGAGGTCCCTTGTTTGGCCCGTTTGGAAGAGAACCTGTTGATTGCCTTGGCAGCACAGGGAATATCGCGCATCGTGGCGGTTGACGGAACTTGTGACACCTGCAGGTTCCGTGCTTGCATCCCGGGGATCGAAGCCACTGCGACCTCGGTGAACACCTTGCTTGAAGCCTTCGGGAGCCCCGCACGCCTCGAACGCGACCAAGCGTTTCCCGAAGACATGGTGCTCAAGGACACGTCAGGGCTCTATGGGGTGTCGCGAAGGGATTTCTTCTCGCAGACCCGGGGACGCGCCAAAGATGCTGCCGGGAAAACGGTGGTCAACATCCTCAAGAAGAACCAGGAAGAAAAGACCCTCAGCCTGCGGGAACGGCTTGGCATCTCTGCCGAAGGGACACTTCCGCGATTCAACGCCTCCCGAAGGATGGGCATCCTTGACTCGCTCGACCAGGTGGGCCTTCCTCGTATCGCCGGATGCGAGACCCGCCTTTGGGGCAACCCCGCCATAGATACCGCGGTATGCAATGCCTGCGGCATGTGTTCGGTCTTCTGTCCCACAGGCGCCCTCAAGCTTGTCGAGGAAGGCACCGAGGAAGCGAAGAAGAACGCACGAAGGAAGAACCACGTCAGCGGTGGGATACATGCCAGCCGCAAAGACGATGGAACGTACAAGGCTTACCTGGAGTTCTCTATGGCCGAATGCGTGCAGTGTGGCACCTGTTCCGATGTCTGCTTGAAGCACTGCCTTGAGCTGGGAACCCGGATAACCTTTGCTGAGTTGCTCGATTTCGAGCCACACGTCATCAAGCTCCTGCCGCCCGCCGCGCCACCCGACCCGGTATCAGGCCTGAAATAACCGCGGATAACCGAAGGGAGCAACGCGCACCCGCACCAAGCCAAAGCCCAGGCCTTCATCAGCGGCAAAGCTATCAATCCCAAGCCCAAGTCCTGACCAGCGACAAAGGAACCGCCCTTAAGCCCAAGCCATCACCTGCGGCAATACACGAGAACCTAAGCCCTATTGCATTTCTGAATCACGGTATTGCTGGTCAGACGATAAACTTGACGAGGGGCAAGCTGCTTGGCAATTATCCTTCGTTTGCTCCAGAATGAACTTGGCCTGTTGCGTTTCGAGAAAATCGAAGACATTGACGTATGGCACCTCGAATGCATCCAAAACATCCGCGAGGGAGACCCTTCTGCGCGCTTGGGGGTCACTTACTTCTTCAGTGACAACAGTGCAGCCATGAACTGCCGCAAAGGCACATAACCACGGGTCTGCTTCAGGAACTTGTAAGAAATCTCGTTTAGCGGAATCCAGGAACCGTTCGTTGCCCATCACCCATGCAGAGACATCTTCGTATTTACTGATGACTTCAGGGTCTTGTGTAGCGTCGATAAACATCTTCTTGTTCAGATTGGCTTTGAGCCATTTGGACAAATCGTCGGTGTTCCTTGTAATCTCGTCGTAGACCTTGCTGATGCTCTGGGATTCCCCGCTCTCGAATTGGAAGTGCAAGAAATCCCAAAAGCCTGGACAGAAAGAGAATCGATAGTATCGCCTGTATGGAGATATAAATGCGTTAGAGTCCAGAAGGTAGGTCGCATCACTCATAAGACCATACCGCGCTCACGGTAGAACCTGTCCAGGTTCTGGCTTTTGAAGCCGGTCATCTTATAGGCATCGGCGAATTGGAGGTAGCCGGTCTTCAATGCGGTATATATTGCGTCTGTAAGCACGGTACCGAGCTTCGTCCCTTGGCTTCGATAATAGTCACCACCAGAAGGCTTGTCGGCTTTAATCAAATCCCTGTCCTTGCAATGCCTGTCATATAAGATTCCAAATTCCTGCTTGGTGAGCAATTGCAAGTCAAGTGCGCGTCGGAGAACAACAATTGTGCTTACCTTGAATTCCTTGGTAGATTGCTTCAATGCAGCTTCTTTGTCTTTCGTGTCTGCCCAAATTCCTAAGAAGGGCGATCTTGGTAAAAGGAACTCAGCAGAAATCTGGTCGCAGAATCTCTCGGTCTCGTCTTCGCCGCCAAATGGCTTATGGGGTTCGATTGGCCTGCTCACGCCTGTCTGAAAGAAGAGAATGTGAGCCATCTCATGTACAAGGGTAAAGAGCTGCGCGGTCTTTGCATCGGCTCCATTCACAAAAATGAAAGGGGCGTATTCATCGGAAAGCGCAAATCCCCTGAATTCACTGACCTTCAGCGTCCTTCGCGTATTTGTTCCGGCATACCCACTTATGCAAACCGCCACCCTTTGTTTCTCTATCGCCTGCCTGAGCGTTCTCCATGCTTCATCGGTGGAGCTGATGCCGCTTTGAGATGCCCAGCCTTCTTCCAAATCGAGCAGTTCATGCAGGTAATCTGCAATTGCGTCGACATCCGGCATAGCAGCCTGATGGGCGAAGGCACCGACCCACTCTAACTTGTCTGCCCCCACTTCTACAAAATAATCGCGCAACCATGCCTGTTTGAAGAGCAGTTCGTCAATCGTATCAAAGAGCTCAGGGGATGGTGCGGTTGCATCGCCGGGATTCGCCTTCCGGAAATCCGCTATCTGCAAGCTTACATCTGGGATAGCTTGCATGGTGAAATATGGTACCAGGGTGTGGGTCTTTGCGGCCAGCTTCTCAAGCTGTTTGAACGTTGGCTCATGAGAGCCGTCCAGCCACTGCCTGATTTTAGGGAATGCCTTTTCAAGTTCTCCGATTGTAAGGCCATTCCAATCAATCGCCCATTGAATGATATGTGGGTTGACTTTTTTCATCTGCTCTCGCTTCCCGATAAGGATACCACAGTTTCGGGACAGATCCTCCATCGCAAGACATTTACACGTGCCTCGGGGTAGTGTTTGTCACCGTTCACGGGTCAGGCGGCGGCAAAGCTATCAATCCCAAGCCCAAGTCCTGACCAGCGACAAAGGAACCGCCCTTAAGCCCAAGCCATCACCTGCGGCAATACACGAGAACTCAAGCCCCCATGCATTTATGGGCGTTACAGGGAACCGCCCCCTACCACATCCCTTGTCACGTCCCCCGTCACGCCCGCCTTGTCACGCCCCGTTGAACCACCTCTGCTGGCTAATCCGTGAACGGCAACACCCCTATAACCGCCAGAACCGCGCAGTGGCTTCAAGCGCATGGCTCAAATAAAGAAAATGTGTTACACTTTTGTTGCTTTACTACAATAGAGCCATGGAGCAATGGTGCTCCATGGAGGCTCCAAAGCCGCTGCGACTATCTGCCCTTCGTTGGCTTTCGGTTGATAAGGAGGCCAAAAAGGCTGGCCAGGCTGACCAAAGATTAGCCGCTCGACCAAAAGCCGGCAGGCCAAAAAGGCTGGCCAGGCCGATTAGAAACCGGCCGCTCGACTAGAGACCGGCAGGTTGGCAAGGAACCGGCAGGCCGACCAAAGGCTGGCAAGGAACCGGCCGCTCGCCCAAAAACCGGCAGGCAGGCCGAAAAGGAGATGGCAGATCGGCAAGTTGCGGGAGACCGACAAGTGAATGGCGGCTCAACAGATTGCGGGGACAGCCCTGGGAAACGGGAGCACCCCGGGAAACACGATTCCAACAAGGAACCGGGAGACCAACAAGAAAGAGAGGAAGGCGGAACATGAACATGAACATGAACATGAACATGAACAGGATCTTCAAGGCATTCGTGGCTGTGCTCGCTTGCGCTACTATGGCCATGGTGATCACCAGTTGCTCAGGAGACAGCCATCAAGGAAAACTGGTCGTTGGCTTTGACCAGGACTTCCCACCCTATGGCTATGTGGGCGACGATGGCGAGTTCACTGGCTTCGACCTCGATTGTGCCAAAGAGGTCTGCGACCGCCTTGGCTGGGAAGTCGAGTACAAGCCCATCAATTGGGATGCCAAGGACCTCGAGCTTTCCAGTGGCTCCATCGATTGCATTTGGAACGGCTTCACCATCGAAGGCCGCGAGGACAGCTATACCTTCACCGACCCCTACATGGACAACAGCCAGGTCATCGTTGTCAAGAAGGATTCCGGCATCACCACGCTTGCAGGCTTGAAGGATAAGACCGTCATGGCCCAAGCCGATAGCGCGGCGCTTCATCTGTTGGAGGCAGGCGGCGATCAAGAGGATCTCGCAAAGACCTTCAAGAAGATACAGCCAGTGGCTGACTACAACAGCGCCTTCCTCGAGCTTGAAAGCGGCTCGGTCGATGCGGTGGCCATGGATCTTCCGGTTGCGAAGTTCCAGGTGTCCGGCAAGGAAGACAAGTTCATCATCCTTGAGGGAGACCCCCTTTCCTCCGAACACTATGGCGTAGGCTTCCTCAAGGGCAACACCCAGCTGCGCGACCAGATCCAAAAGGTCTTGGAGGAGATGGTTGCTGATGGAACGGTGAAGAAGCTCTGCGAGAAGTATGGGAGTATGGGGATTTCCTACGACATGTGGATACTCGGAAGGCCCTGAATGGGGCAGGTGTCGCTCAGGCCTCGCTCACGTATCCCGTATACGCATCGCTTGGCCTTCACGCCCCCTGCCCTCATTGATGGCCTTCCGAGGAAGGCCACGCAGGGGGCTGCGTCATTGGGGAAAGCAAGAGTGGTGACCCGGTAATGGAGCTAGCCACCATGCTGGGGATGCTGGGCGAAGGATTTATCGTCAGTCTACAGATATTCTGCTTGACGCTGCTGGGGTCGTTGCCTTTGGGCCTGCTTGTTGCTTTTGGGCGCATGAGCAGGATCAAGCCCCTTTCCATCGCAGTGCAGATCTATATCTCGGTCATGCGGGGCACGCCCTTGATGCTGCAGCTGATGGTGGTGTACTACCTTCCCTATTTCGGGTTCGGAATCGGTATCGGAGACAGCTACCGCTTTGTCGCAACCATCATCGCCTTCGTCATCAACTATGCCGCTTACTTTGCCGAGATATACCGCAGCGGCATCCAATCCATTCCGCGTGGCCAGTACGAGGCGGCAGGCGTGCTGGGTTATTCGCGGGCTCAGACCTTTTTCTCCATCATATTTCCCCAGGTAGTGAAACGTATTCTTCCGGCTGTCACCAACGAGGTCATCACCCTGGTCAAAGACACCTCGCTTTCCTTCGTGCTCAGCGTGCCCGAGATGTTCACCACGGCGAAAGCCATCGCCGCTGCTCAGAAATCTATGGTCGCCTTCGCGGTGGCAGGGGTGTTCTATTATGTGTTCAACGCGGTTGTGGCTTTTGCTATGAACCTGGTCGAGAAGAAGATGGATTACTACCATGAATGAGGCAAAGCCCAAGCCCTCAGCGAAGGTGTCAGACCAAAAGCCGACACGAGAACAAAAGCACCTGCTAAGCCTTGAGCATATCAAGAAGAGCTTCGGCGATGCCCGTGTCCTTAAGGACATCAGCATAAAGGTCGATACGGGCGAGGTGGTCGCCGTCATCGGGCCATCTGGTTCGGGGAAATCCACCTTGCTTCGCTGCGCCACCCTTCTCGAGACCTTCGAGAGCGGCCGTCTTGCCTATGGCGACCTCACCATTGCTGAAAACGATGCCAACGGCTGTGCCGTCTATGCTTCCAAGGCTGTCCTCAAGCATGCGAAGACACGTTTTGGCCTGGTGTTTCAGAACTTCAATCTTTTTCCCCATTACACCGTCTTACACAATATCACCGCTGCCCCCTTGCGCGTCCAGAAGCGCGAACGGGAAGAGGTAGTGGCTCTTGCCCAAAGCTTGCTTGACAAGATGGGCTTAGCGGGCAAAGAGAACATGGTACCCTGTGAGCTTTCCGGCGGGCAGCAGCAACGCGTCGCGATTGCGCGTGCATTGGCTTTGAACCCCCAGGTCCTGTTCTTCGATGAGCCGACCAGCGCCCTTGACCCCGAACTGACGCGTGAGGTGCTTAACGTCATACGCGACCTGGCCGCAGAACACATGACCATGGTCATAGTGACCCATGAGATGTCCTTTGCCCGCGATGTAGCCGACCGCATCGTCTTCATGGAAGGCGGGGTGATAGTCGAAGAGGGAACAGCAGCCTCGCTCATCGCCAATCCCCAGCAGGAACGCACAAAGGCCTTCCTCTCACACTACGGGGAATAAGCGCACTCTGGGGCATTGCGGACTATTGCTTGAATAACTTCAGCAGTTGAGGCATTGTTGAGCGACCGGATCAATGGGATATATTGTTGCATGCTCAGGTGGTGGCTGCATATTTGGGCGATAAAGCCGCTGGTTTTCCCGATAAAGCTTCAGCTCTTACCGATAAAAATCCCGATAAGCTGAGCAGAGGCGAAAAGAGTTCCTGTTCGCCATCTATCCTGAGCTCTGCAAGCATGGCGACAGAATGAATGGTTAATGCCACGAGGCAAACCCGTAATTGGTTAAACCGGTGTATACTTGACACAGCATTTCTTTACGATAAAATATCTACTAAACAAGTAGACTTAGTAATAATAACCAGAGCCTGTCTCCCATGGCACCGGGACCGGCTTGTGAGACCGGATGAGAGCCGCGTAAAGCATGTGTGAGCTACTAGCCATAAGCCTGCCCGCCCCCGCGAAGGTCAACCAGGTGCTGTCGGAGTTCTTCAGCCACGGCACCGAGCAACCCCATGGTTGGGGCTTTGCGCTGCAAACGCCCTTAGGGCCAAACCTTGAGAAAGAGCCGCAGGACGCCTCGAAGAGCACTTATCTGCAAAGCCGCTTGAGCAGCCCTATTCTGGCAACACAGCTGCTCGCGCATATCCGCTACGCCACAAAAGGATCCATCGCATACGCGAACTGTCATCCCTTCCTTGCCGCTGACCAACAAGGCGGCCACTGGATGCTCGTTCACAACGGAACCGTCTTCGACCCCGAGAAGCTCAGCCCTTTCCTTGAGAAACGCCAAGGCGAAACCGATAGCGAAGGGGTGCTGTTCTACATCCTTGATGCCCTATCCCGTTCCTCTTCCACCCAAGAGGCGCGCTTCACTGCCCTCGCAGAAGCCATAGCAGCCCTTTCGCCCCGCAACAAACTCAACCTGATACTGAACGACGGCACCTTCACCTATGTCCACACCAATTTCCTGAAACAATCGCTCTTCAGCAGCCGCTGGCACGACGGCCTCATCTTCAGCACACGCCCCCTTGCCCATGGCACCTGGGAACAGGTACCCCTCACACAACTGCTCGTCTTCCACCAAGGCAAGCCCGTCTTCGCCTCGAAGCCGCACGGTGCCGTCTATGAGGAGGACCCCGAGGAGTTAAGGGTGCTCTACCAAGAATATGCTATGCTATAAAAAGGCACTGGATGGGCGCATAAGGCGTTCAGGCCTCGCTCACGTATGTCTCTATACGCTTCGCTCGGCCTTCAAGCCTTCTGCACCCATCCAGCGCCTTTTTATGCCAGGGCAGCGGATGGTCGCACAAGGCAGCCCGGCCCCGCGTACGCACGCCCCGTGCGCTTCGCTCATAGGAAGGGAACTAAGATGACATTAGAGGATTTCACCAAGGAAGTGCAAGAAAAGGCCTCAGCGGTTGCGGCAAAAGCCCAAGAGAAGGCACCCGTTGTGGCAGAGAAGGCAAAAGGGCTGATAGATCAAGCTTCGGAAAAAGCCCCTGGCCTTATCGAACAAGTGAAGGAAAGCGCGGAATCGTTCGTGACGAACGCCAAGGAACTTGCAGAGGACGCAAGCCGCGCCGCACAGGCAGCCATCAACGAGTTCCAGAAGAAGAACAAGGACTGATGGGGCACCCGTTCAAGCTGAAAGAAGACCTCTGGTCAGCCAAGGCAGGCCTGTATGCGGTTCAGCCTTGACACCTTTATCCCCGGTACGTCCTTTGTCCATCGCTGCGACGCACGGGTCAAGTTGCCGTTGCTCCTGGCCTATTCACTTGCTTTGTTCTTTGTGGATACGTGGGCAGGAATGGGTATCAATGCGGCATTCTGCTTGATTGCCTGCATCAACGCACGTTTGCCTTGGGGACGGATGTTCCGCCCGCTCATCCCCCTTTCCCTCATCTTGGTCTTAGCCCTTATCGGCAACGCATTCATCTTTGATATCGCGCAGGCTGACATCTCATCGGTATCGGGCGGTGTGCCGAAAGACGCACTGAGCGCATGGCAGCCGGTGCCCCTGGTAGGGTCTTTCGGCTTTGCTCCTGCAGGTTTCGTTCGAGGCTGTTTCTTGGTGCTGCGCATCGTGTTGCTGGTCATTGCATCCTTGGTGGTAGGCCTCACCACCACCTCGACCGAGCTTTCCGATGCGCTGTACGGCTTCTTGAGGCCTTTAGGGGCCTTGAAGGTCCCTGTGGGCGATATCGCCATGATAGTGTCCATCGCCCTTCGGTTCATCCCTTTGACTGCCGAAGAGCTTGAAAGGGTCCATGGAGCCCAGCTTTCACGCGGTGCCCACTTCGGCGAGGGGGGTCTTGTGCAGCGCGTCCGTGCCTGGCAACCGGTGTTCATACCCTTGTTCGTAGGCCTGTTCAGGCGGGCGCATGTGCTGGCTTTGGCTATGGAGGCGCGCTGCTATGCCCTGCTTCCGCAGCGCACAAGGCTTTGTGTGCGTCCCTTCAGCCTGTGGTCGGCCGTGATCCTTACTTGCGGCCTGGCTTCATGCGTCGCGCTGGGCTTCTTCCTGTAAGGGTAAGGCCTCAGGGCATGTTCCGCACTTGGTGGGCATGTTCCGCCTTTGTTTGGGCAACCTTGCGCACGGACCTGCTGGACGTCACGGGGCTTCGCATATCACCGCACGGTCGCGCATGGTTTCGCATTGTCGCCTGCAGCAGCGCACGGCTTCGCATGGCCTCGCACAGCAATGCATGGCCACAAAACCTCGCACAGCAATCCATGGCCACAAAGCCTCGCACAGCAATGCGGGGCTTCACACGGTTTCGTACGGTTTCGCATGGCCTCGCATGGCCTCACACCGTGAATCTTCTCTCAAGAAACAATGGTCTTGCCCCTCGGGGGCTTCGCATCTAGTATCATGGGCACTGCCGAAAACGCGCAACAGCTTGGCCGAGCACTGAGACAACTTGTGGCCTTGCGGATGCCGCGCAGCGTGCCACGTGCCAAAAGGCCACGGAGGCCGCAAAGGCAACGAAGGCTTAAAAGCCACGGATGAAAGGGCGATGCATGAGTATCATCATAGACGTGTTTGGCCGCGAGGTCTTGGATTCGCGGGGAAACCCGACAGTAGAGGTGGAAGTGGTGCTTGACGATGGCTCCTTCGGGCGCGCCGCTGTTCCCAGCGGGGCATCGACCGGTGCCTTCGAGGCGGTCGAGCTGCGTGACGGCGATGTGAAGCGCTATCAGGGAAAGGGAACGTTGACGGCCGTCGCCCACGTCAATGAAGAGATTGCCGACACCTTGATAGGCATGGAGGCCGACGACCAGCGCGCCATCGATTTCGAGCTGCTCGAGCTGGATGGCACCGACAACAAAAGCTCACTCGGCGCGAACGCCATTCTGGGTGCATCATTGGCGGTGGCTAAAGCTGCCGCCGAATCGGCAGAGCTTCCCCTGTATAAGTACATCGGCGGCGTCAATGCCAATGTGTTGCCGACCCCGATGATGAACATCCTGAACGGGGGAGTCCATGCCGACAACAACGTGGATTTCCAAGAGTTCATGATCATGCCGGTCGGAGCCGATTCCTTCGCAGAGGGGCTTCGTTGGTGTGCAGAGATCTACCACACCTTGAAGGGCGTGCTCAAGGCAGACAGGCTTTCGACCTCTGTTGGCGACGAAGGCGGCT
>JAIRPR010000188.1 GCA_031256895.1 Coriobacteriaceae bacterium | reverse complement strand
CGCTCTCGTTCGTGGCAGCTGCCCTGGCAGGCTTTGGCGCCTTTGCCGCAGTGTTCCAGGCGGTGGCAAAGGCAGACATCCTGGTAGCACTGATCGCCGGTGCGCTTGCCTTTGTGGCTGCCTCGCTCTGGCTCTTGCGTTGGCCTTTGCGCGGCCGCAGCTCGCGGATCCGTTCGCTTGCCGTCCTTGGCAGCGAGCTGGTCTTGTTGGCGGCGACCGTTTCGGTGGTGGCAATGGGCGGCTTGGGCTTCTCGGCATGGGTGCCTGACGCAACTGCTGTGGCAAAGGTTGAGGTGAGCTATGTGGGCACCCCTTCGTACCTGGGCATACCTTATACCGGAACCGCTTCCAACAGTGCCTATTACCTGCATGCGGGATATGTCTTCGATGCCAAGTCGGACGCTTCAGCCATCGAGGTTGCCCGCGAGGCGCACCTCAAGCTGTTGGCCGAAGCCCAGGTGCCTCTCGACCGCAATGAGGAAGGTTTCCTTGAAACCGTGGTTCCTTATGACATTGTCCTGCGTTATACCCTCATCGATGGCAGCGAGGCCGTGCGTTACTTCGACCGCGCCGCGATAGGCACTTTGGAGAAGCTCTTGGCTTTGGACGAAAGCCAAAGGGTGCGCGACCTTCAGCGTGCGGTGATCACCGGGGACGTGTCCGGGCTCGATGAGGAATCAGTGCTTGCCGTGCGGTCGTCACAGGCAGCGCTTGCCTATCAGGCTGGCAACGTCTATCTGGCAGACGCGAACTACAATGTCATCGTTGCGCTGCCCTTGGACGCACCAGGCAGGGCAAGCCTGCTGAAGGCCTTGGCGGCAGACGTCGCCGCGCAGAATGTCCTTGAACGCTATACCCAGCCTGAACAGGTCTTTGGAACGCTCCTGTTCACCAACTCGCCGGCGACCGACAGGGAAGGCATGGGCTTCTCTTTCTCCAGCGCCGTGGTGCCGCTTGCGCCTGGTTTCGTGCAGACGCGCCAATGGCTGGTGGATGCAGGGATGCTTGCCGTGAAGCCCGGCGGGGTTGATCCTGCGCTCATCGAGGAGATGACGTTCATGCCGGATGACCCTTATGCTTCGGTGGTCGCCCGTCAGGGCGGCGGCATGCCTGCCCCTGCCTCGCGTTTCTTCATAGCCTCGCGTTCCTCGGTGCCTGGGCGCTTCTGGGCTGTCTCTGATTTCGGTTCGCTGAAGGCGACAGCCGACGCGGACAGGATCACACAGCTTGCGCCCCGGCTGCGCACCGCCTGCTTCATGGGTGGCGGCTATTTCGTGCAGGCAAAGCTGCGTGGCATCGAGGCCTACGTCTATTACTATCTGCCGGAATCGGAGGCACCGGCGTTCGTGAAGGGCGGTGGGATGTGATGATAGAGGTCGAATCCCTCACGAAGCGCTTCGGCGGTCGCGGCGGCTTCCTGGCGCTCCAAGACATATCCTTGACAGTGTCGGAAGCCGAGGTCTATGGCTTGGTAGGCTACAACGGCGCGGGCAAGACCACCTTGCTGAAGTGCATCGCCGGCATCTACCGCCCCGATTGCGGCCGTGTCCTGGTGAACGACATCATGGCGCGGCGCCTGGCACCGGGAAAGCTGTTCATCGTGGCAGACGAGCCATACTTCATGGCCCAAGCGACGCCGTTGCAGATGCAGAAGCATTACCGCGGCTATTACCCTGCTTGGGACAGCACCCTGTTCTCCCGCTTGTTGGATGCCTTCGGGCTTCCTGGATCTGCGCGCATCGAGGGCTTCTCCAAGGGCATGCAGCGCCAGTGCGGCATTGCCTTGGGCTTGGCCAGCGGCGCTCGGGCGCTGCTCTTGGACGAGAGCTTCGACGGGCTTGACCTGTCGAAGAGGAACCTTATAAAAAGCCTGCTTGCGGCTTATGCCCGGGAACGGAAGGCCTCGGTGGTCATCACCTCCCATAACCTTTCCGAAATAGAGGACGTCGCCACAAGCCTGGGGATGATAGACGGGCACCGCCTGGTGTTCACGGGCAGTGTGGCCGAGGTTCACGAACGTTACCCGGGCAAGTCGCTGGAAGAGATCTTCCTGGGCACCGGCACCCACAAGGAGGTGGACATTGCCGCGCTGTTCGCATAGAAGGACGGCCAACCTGCCTGTCTGCGCCCTGGCTGTCTGCGCCCTGCTTGCCTGCACCCTATTTGCCCTGGCATCCGTGGGCGCCCTTCCCGGTGCCGCCAAGGCAACGGAGGGGCCAAGCGCCCAGCACATCATCACGCTTGAAGCCCCCGCAAGCCTGGAAGCGGGCATGGTGCCCGTACCCGTGCCCTTGGAATGCACGCCACGCACCATAGAGACCGGCATCGACTGCGGGATGGCCGACATGTGCGGGCTTGACCCTTGCCTTTGCGGCAACCCTGATGCTTGGGGCGCCTGCGCCTGCAACGGCACCCGTACAACAACCGTAGAGCTTGAGGTGTTGGTCGCTGATGCCGCTGTTGCCGATGTGGTGCGCGTGGGAGATGCCTGGTGGCTTCTTCCCAATGGTACCGGCGACACAACGGTTATCGTGACGGCCACTTTGCCGCATCATGCCGCAGCGACAAAGACCCTGCCACTGCATGTGGAGGCGCCTTTCCCGCCTTCAGTGTTCTGGTGTGCTATCGGATTGGCAGTGGCGGCCTTGCTGCTCCTTGCGTTGGTGTTCCTCACAAGAAAGAGGGCACAGGACCGATTGGCAAAGGCTTCAGCCCTGACAGGGGATAGTGAAGTCGAAAATGAAGCCGAAAGTGAAGCCACCGATTGCCCCAAGGTCGAAGCGCCAGGGCTTACACCAGCCACCGATTGCCCCAAGGTCGAAGCGCCAGGGCACGTGCCAGCCACCGATTGTGCCAAGGTTGAAGCATCAGGGAACGCACAAGCAAGCGATCACCCGGAGGTCGATGAATGAGGGAAGGTACAGGATTGAGGCTGCAATGCCCCCCCGTGATCCTTTTTCGGGCACTGGCGCCCTGCATAGCGGCAGTCATGGCGTTGATGCTTGCCTTGTTCTTCGGCTGTGCGCCGAGCGGTGCCGTGAAGCAAGGATCGCCGCGCCTCATGTCTGCCCAAATAGCGGCTGCGGGCGATGGCACCGAGGCGGGGCAAAGGGTGGAGCTACGGCTGCAATTCAGCGCTGAGCTTGCAGAAGGCGCGCTGGATGCCGCCTTGGGCGACCTCGTGATAACCCTGAACGGGAAGGAGCTTGACAGGGAAGCCCTTGCCGTTGCGTTGGGCTTGGAAGGGGGCAACGCCACTGCCTTGCTGCTCACGATCACGCCCGCCGAAGGCGCGGGCGGCCCAGCCTCTGCCCATTACTTCGCCCTTTACGATGGGGCGCTCAAGGTATCCGCACGTGCGGACGACGGGGCCTTGCCACACCTGCTGTCTGCCAAGGACCCTTCTGCCTGCGCCCAGCTTCCTGAGGCCATAGAGGCGCAGGTCCCTTCCGGCCTCCGTATCGAGACCCAGGGTGGGTCGAAGGGTTCCCCGGCAGACGGAACCAGGGCTTCCTGTACCTTCCGCGTGACGAATGCCCCCAACATCCGGGTCATGGCGTTCGTCGAGCTTTCCCCCGGCGGCGAACGTATAAAGCTGCACAACCACGAGTTCTCCAACTACTCCGAAGATGCCCCCGATGGGTTCACCGCCCTGCTTGCACAAGAGGCCGTCACGCTGTTGGGCGAAGAGTACCTGGTGGAGCAGAGCGGCGATACCATCGTCATCACCCATGACAGACCGGTGGAAGGCGAGGTATTGGCGCCCCGTGTCATCGAGGGGGTGAAAGGCGATGGGTGACGGCCGTTACCGTTCGTTTTCTGTCGTCCTCCTGCTTGCCCTGTTGCTGGTCGTAGCTGTGTTCGCCTCCCTCACTTTGGGTCGTTACGCCGTGCCTTGGGAGGAGCTTTGGGGCTTCGTGATGAGCGGCGGTTCCCAGGGGATAGATGAGACCACGGGCAATGTGCTCTTCCATATGAGGCTGCCCCGCGTGGCAGCCGCCGTGTTGGTGGGTGCCTCCTTGGCTGCCGCCGGCTGTGCCTTCCAGGGCATCTTCAAGAACCCCATGGTGTCTCCTGACCTTTTGGGTGCAAGTGCCGGCGCGGGCTTCGGTGCGGCTTTGGGCATCCTGCTCTCGCTGGGCGGTGCCGGTGTGGAAGTGTGCGCCTTTGTCGCCGGCCTTGCCGCTGTGGGCATCAGTTACTTCCTTTCGGCTGCCATAGGCCGTGCCCTGAGCGGCGTGCTGGTGCTGGTGCTCTCGGGCATGGTGATAGGGAACCTCTTCCAGGCGTTCACCTCGGCGGTGAAGTTCGTCGCAGACCCCAACTCGCAGCTGCCCGAGATAACCTTCTGGTTGATGGGGGGCTTGTCGGCAGTGCGCGAAGGCGACCTGCTCTGGCTTGGCTCTGCCGCCCTGACTGGCGGTGCCGGCCTTTTGGCCTTGCGTTGGAAGATGAACGTCATGGCCAATGGCGACGAAGAGGCCATGAGCCTGGGGATACAGGTCAAGCGGGTGCGCCTGGCGGTCGTGGCCTTTGCCACACTGTTGACGTCTGCCAGCGTGGCAATAGCCGGCATGGTGGGCTGGGTGGGGCTTATCGTGCCGCATCTGGCGCGTTTCCTCGTAGGTGCCGACCAACGGATCCTCCTGCCCACATCCATGATCCTCGGTGCCACCTTCCTGCTTGTGGTGGATGACTTCTGCCGGTCGATCTACACCACCGAGATCCCCCTTTCCATACTCACTTCGATAATCGGCGCCCCTTTGTTCGTCTACCTCATCGCACGAACCAGGAGGTCGCACTAGATGGATAAAGGGGGAAGCACAGCCTCGGTGCTGAGCGTCAAGGGCTTTGCCTGTGGCTACGGCAAATCGGCACCGCCTGTTCTGCAGGGCATCGACCTAGCCATAGCTACGGGCGAGACGCTTTGCCTGTTGGGTCCCAATGGTGCCGGCAAGACCACCCTGTTCAAAACGATGCTGGGCTTCCTCAAGCCCCTTTCCGGGATCATGAGCATCAACGACGAGGACACCTCTTCATGGCATCGGAAGCGCTTCGCCCAACACATCGCCTATATCCCGCAAGAGCACACGCCGGCCTTTCCTTTCACGGTGTTGGAGGTGGTTCTGCAGGGGCGCACGCCGCACCTCGGCACGCTGGGCAGTATCGGGCGCACCGACAACGAAGTGGCTAAGACAGCCTTGGAATCCTTGGCCATCGGCCATCTCTCTGGCCGTGACTATACGACCCTATCAGGCGGGGAGCGCCAGATGGTGCTGATCGCCCGTGCCTTGGCGCAGCAGCCTTCCTTCTTGGTGATGGACGAGCCTACGGCCTCCCTGGATTTCGGCAATCAGGCGCGCGTATTGGAACGGGTGCGCGCCTTGGCAGCCTCTGGCATCGGCGTCATCATGACCACGCACGACCCGAACCAGGCCTTGCTCTTGGGCGGCAAGGTGGCCTGCATGGGCCGTGACGGGTCCTTCGTGGTGGGCGATGCCGCTGCCACGGTGACCCCCGACCTGCTCCGCAGCCTGTATGACGTGGACGTCATCTACGCCCAAGCGCAAGATGCCGAAGGGCGACAGGTGCCCATCTGCGCGCCCTTCATCGCGGCCTGGGGCAGCGACGGATGTTCCTGAGCGGCACCTTCGGCCAAATTGCCCCAAGGCCATTCAGGCCTGCACCAGCGTTTGACGGTTGCGAGCAGCATTCGGTGAGGGCAAAGCAGGACAGGAGAAACAAAGAAGACAGGGACGGCATCGACAAAGTCGGACTGAAACGAAGACAGGAGAAAGGAAAGCCATGGAAAAAATGGTGTTGAAGGTGAGCGGGATGAAGTGCGAGCGCTGCACCGCCAAGGTCGAGTCAGCGCTCATCGCCTTGGCCGGCGTCAGCTTGGCACAGGCAAGCCATATCAGCGGCGAGGTCGAAGTAACGCACGACGGCAGCATAGCTTTGGAATCGCTTGCCGCGGCCATACGCGAAGCCGGTTTCGAGGTGGCATGATGCCGGGCGCGCCCAGGGCGGGTAGCAACGCCCTCAGACAGACCGGAAGAGGCACCTGTCAAAGAGGCGCCCGTCAAAGAGGCGCCCGTCAAAGAGGCGCCTGTCAAAGAGGCGGGCAACCCTGATGGCTTCGAACAAAGATCCCATCGCCCAGGCAGCATCCCGCGTTGGTGAGAGCCTCGGACTGATGCTCACCCGGAGGGATTTCACGCGGTTCACCCTGAGCGGTGCCGCAACTTTACTCGCGATAGCCCCCTTGTTTGCCACCCTGCCTGCTTGTACGGAAACAAAGCCGAAACGGGAGATAACCGACATGGGCGGGCGCAAGGTCAGCATCCCACAGGAAGTCAGCCGACTGCTCTGCACCAACCCCATAGGCACAGTGGACGTCTACCTGCTCGACCCTGCGCTGTTGGTCGGTTGGAACTTCAAGCCACAGGCTGCCGATGCAGCCTTCCTGGATGAAGGCGCCCTGGAATTGCCTTCTTTGGGAGTTTGGATGGGTGCCGGCAGCGTTCCGAACGGCGAAGAGGTGCTGGCACGATCGCCCGATGTGCTGCTGTGTTTTTGGAGCACCGACGAGGCGGGCATCGGCATGGCAGATGCAATCGCCGCCGAGATGCGGTTGCCCGTGCTCCTGTGCGACTGCGACATCCGCAAGGTGGCGGAAACGTACCGCTTCCTGGGCGAGGTGTTGGGCATAGGCGGGGCAGATGACGAAGGTACAGGAAGCACGAAGAGTGATGCGGAAGAAACAGGTCCCGAAGGTGGAACAGCTGCTTTGAGCGAGCGCCTCGGATTGCTCAGAGCTTATTTCTCTGAGATGCTCTCCTTGATAGAGGACGTGGTCTCAAGGATCCCTGAAGCACAGCGCAAGAGCGTCTATCTGAGCGAAGGCAAAGGCGGATTACAGACAGACCCCGTCGGCTCCTTGCAAGTTCAGGACGCACTGGATCTGCTCAAGACGAAGAACGTGGTCGAGCTTCCCGGCAGCGAAGGGCAGGGCATGGGCATGCCCAGTGTGAGCATCGAGCAGATCATCACCTGGGACCCCGATGCGGTGCTCGTGAGCGAGTACTCGATGAGCGACACCGCGAAATCAGACCTTTACAACGAGATACGCGCTGACGCCAATTGGCAAAACGTGCCTTGCGTGAAAGCGGGGGAGGTCTACCAGATCCCCCAATCGCCGTTCTCGTGGTTCGGGCGACCGCCTTCAGCCATGCGGCTTCTCGGATGCCTGTGGCTGCTGGAGAGGCTCTACCCTGAACAGGCAGCGGAAGCAGGCATCGACCTTGCAGCACAGACGCGCCGTTTCTTTGCGACCTGCCTTGGTTATGAGCTGAGCGATGCCGACATTAAAATGCTTCTGAAAGAATAAAGCTTAAAGCGTAATGACGGTCAAGATGGCCGCGGCGGTCAACGTGTCCGAACGCAGGGATGGCATCCGATCGGCATCCCCGGCACTCACCGATGGACAGATGCCGGGAAGGCAAGGCTGCAAGAACCGCCATGGCACACAACGAAAGGAACAACATGTTTTTTGTCAATGACGCCTACCTGCAAGGCTTGATTGCGGAGGACCTGCCTTACCTGGACCTCACGACCCATCTTCTGGATATTGATGGCACACCGGGAAGGATACGTTATTACACCCGTGAGGAATGCGTGCTATGCGGCAGTGAGGAAGCGGCACGGATCTTGGTGATGCTGGGTGCCCAGGTAATGGATTACAAGCCCAGCGGTGAGCGACTCAATGCCGGCGATACCTTCCTGGAAGCCACGGGCGCTGCAGGCGCCCTGCATGCTGCTTGGAAGGTGTGCTTGAACATACTGGACCACTATTCGGCAGTGGCCACCAAGGCAGCAAGGGTGGTGGAAGCGGCACAAGCGGCTAAACCAGGGCTTCCGATCCTCACCACCCGGAAATCCATGCCCGGCACCAAGCCGCTCATGACCAAGGCGGTGATGACCGGTGGCGCGGTGCCGCACCGCTTGGGGCTTTCTGAAACGGTGCTGCTGTTCGATAACCACACCGCCTTCATCGGCGGCTTCGAGGGGCTGCTCCAGCGTTTGCCTGCCATCAAGGCGCAGGCATGCGAGAAGAAGGTGTTTGTAGAGGCGGATGCCGAACAGGCCTTGGCGCTGCTGGGGCATGGGGCTTCCTTGGACGATGGAGCCGATCCGTCAAGCCCAGCCGGCCCCCTGGTGGACGGCATCCAGTTCGACAAGCTTTCCCCCGAAGTGCTCAGCGTGCTTGTCCCCAGGCTCCGTTCCCTGGACACCCGCGTGACGCTGATCGCCGCAGGGGGCATCAACGAGAACAACGTGGCAGACTATGCCAGGACCGGAGTTGACGGGCTTGCGACAACCGCCCTGTTCACTGCTAAGCCTTTGGACATGAGCGCACGGATCGAAGCCGTCGAGGAACATTAAGGGGTTGTGCGGACTTTGCTGCGCCGGGAGAAGCGGGCAAGCCGCAGGCAAGGGCCCGTTCCTTCCGTTGGCACACAAGGCCATGACAGGCAGGCCATAGGCCTATGCTTGCCATGGCCTTTGCATCCTCTTGATATTTCGTGTAAACATCCAAGAAAGATGCGGGAAACAATAAGCTTTACGGTATAATGC
>JAIRPR010000107.1 GCA_031256895.1 Coriobacteriaceae bacterium | reverse complement strand
GCCCGAGTTGCCCAGCAAGATGATGATGCCGCCTGCCATGTATTCCCCCAAGAAGCTTCCCGCATCGCCACCTATCACGATGACAGGGCATTTGTCCTGGTACTGCTTCATATGGATGCCCACCCGCCAGCCACAGCCATCGCGGATGAACACCTGGCCGCCCCGCATGCCATAGCCTGCGGCATCGCCACAGCGCCCATGGATGACCACCCGCCCGTCGTTCATGGTGTTGCCCACCTGGTCCTGGGCATTGCCGAAGACCTCGATGTACCCGCCGTTCATGTAGCAGGCCATGTCGTTGCCTGGCACGCCATGGATCATGAGCGACTTTCCCTTGTCCATGCCGCAGCCCAGGTAGCGCTGGGCGAAGGCCTCGTGTATCTCGACCGTGTCGGAAGCAGCCAAGGCTGCGCGAACGACCTCGTTCGCCTCGGTGAAATGCTCGGTGCCCAGGGTCACTACCGCCCTGCCCTGCGCAGCGCTTCCCTGCGTTGCCTGGGCATCCGTAGCCCCGGCTTGCGCTGCTTCACCCCGCGCAGCCCCGGCTTGCGCTGCTTCACCCCGCGCAGCCCTGCCTTCCGTAGCACTTCCCCACGCGGCCTTGCCTTCCGTAGCACTTCCCTTCGCTGCCTGAGCCTGCGTTGCAATGTTCACCAAGCCTTTATCATTTGTCTTTACCATTACCGGTTCCCTTCTGTCGCTTTCAGGCAAGCCGCCGGGCAACAATCGTTCCTGTCATGTGCGCCTATTCCTTCCAGCCGCGTTTATCCAAGCCAGAGGGGTAGAAGGCATGAAGGCGCTTCCAACGGAGGTCGTCGGGGAAATCCAGGTTGATGGGCGTCTCCTCGAAGAGGTCGTCGGCCAGTTCGGCAAGCGGGATGCGCTCTTCAATGATGGTGGTGTAGATACCGGCGTTCGCAGGCCTGTTCAACAGGATGTAGCCCATCAGAAGGCCGTTCTTGGTCACGAACTTCGCGTAGGCCTTGCCTTGTACGAAGACCTGTTCCTCGTATCCGCCTTCTGGGGCAGGGTTGATGATACCGCTGGTCAAAAGCGAGCAATCATAGAAATCGACGGCATTGACCGCGAAGCTCCCCTCGAAGGGCTCCGCATCGGGCGACCCTGCCATATACTGTCCGGCCACCTTGCCTTGGCGCATGGCGTTGGGCCACAAGGCCAAGGGCTGCTTGGAGCAATCGAGCAGATTGACCACCTGGGTGACGTCGCCTGCGGCATACACATCGGCAAGGGTCGTCTTGAGGTCGGTGCCGACCACCAGGCCGCGGCCCTGCTCGGCTCCCGCGCCCACAGCAAGCGCCGTATCTGGACGTACCCCGACTGCCGCGATGACCAGGTCGCATTCAAGGGTGCTGCCATCTGTCAGCGCAACGGAAGAGACTTGTGCGCCTTCCCCCTGCAAGGCGGAAGCTGTGATTCCCGGCCTGCAGTCAAGGCCATGGCCGGCCAGCTGCCCCTGCAGGATGGCTGCGCCGCGATCGTCAAGGACTGCCGGCAGGATGCGGGGGGCAAGCTCCAGGACCACCACCTCGTCCACATGGTAGCTGATGGCCTCTGCCGCCTTCAGGCCGATAAGGCCAGCCCCGATGACCACCGCACGGCTCTTCCTGCCTGCCTCATGAGCCGCCGCCGTGGCTTCGCGGGCGGCGTTCCAAGCGCTCTTCGCATCGTCAAGCGTGAGGAAGCCGAACACGTTCGTGCGGCCTTCAAGCCCTTCGATAGGCGGCACGAAGGGCACCGAACCGGTCGCTATGAGGCACTTCCCATAGCCGATTGCCTGGCCGTCACGCATCACGGCCTGATGGCCTGCGGCATTCAGGCTTACCACTTCGTATTGTGGCCCGAACAGGGTGTCGATGTTGCGTGCCATGTAGAAGTCATCCGGTTTGAAGCCCATGCGGTCCTCGGTCGTCTTCCCTTCAAGCAAGTAGGAGATGAGCGGCCGGCCGTACACCGCATAGGGTTCCCGTGACACGATAAGGATAGAACCTTCCCCGTCTTGGGCGCGGATGTACTCGGCAGCGGTCACCCCTGCCGCCGAGTTGCCGATGATGAGATAGTCGAAGCTGGTTATCGCCTGGTTTCCTGCCATGGGTTCAGCCCTCGCTTTCAATATAGATGAGCGCGTTGTTGGGGCAGGCCGTCACACAGCTCGGCTCGCCAGGCTGCCCAAGCACATCCCCGCACAAGTCGCACTTGAAGGCGACAGCCTTGGGGAAGGTCTCTTCTATGCGCACGCAGCCGAAGGGGCACATCGACACACAGGTGCGACAGCCGACGCATTTCTCGGGGTTCGTAGAGACAACGCCCGTGACCGGGTCTTTCGTCATGGCGCCGGAAACACAGCCCTCGACGCATTTGGGGGCAGCGCAGTGACGGCAGTTCACCGCGATGGAAAGCTGCCTTCCCCCTTCGACACGGATGCGGTTTTGCGGGGGCGGGAACTCCGCCTTGAGCGCTTTCACCGTGTTGCGGCTTTTTGAATGGAAGGTCTTACAGGCGACCTCGCAGCGTTTGCAGTCGACGCACCAGGCCTCAATCGCATAGATTCGTTTCATGTCACATCGCTCCTGTTCCCGTTTCGTGGCCCCAAGTCCCCTGCCCGAAGGCCGAATGGCTGGTGGACGCGGCTGTGGGCTTTTTCGGCTGGCGGCTGTGGGCTTTTTCATGCTGTTCACCCACAGAGAACACGTCCCCTGCCCGAAGGCTCGGCGAATGCTGGGTGCCTTGTGCACAGGCCGGCTTCCTTGCGCATTCCATCCTGCATCACTCCCCTGCGTGCTTCACACCAAGGATGTCGAGCTCCTTCTCATTGAGCCCGACGCCGCGCAGCATGAGCCGGTTGCCCTTCAAGCTGTCGATGGCATTGATGCCCATGCCGCCCATCATCTCTTGGACCTCATGGTTCCATGCTTTGACCAGGTTTATCACACGCTGTGCGCCTATCTCGGGGTTCAGGCGCTTGGTCAGTTCGGGCCTTTGCGTGGCAATGCCCCAATTGCACTTGCCTGAAGCGCAGTCCTGGCACTGGTGGCACCCGAGCGCGATAAGCGGGCCGGATGCGCAATAGACCGCGTCGGCGCCTAAGGCAACCGCCTTCACGATGTCGGCGGAAGAGCGGATGGTGCCCGCGACCACCAGGCTTGCCTGCGAGCGGATGCTTTCCTCGCGAAGGCGCCGGTCAACAGCCGCAAGTGCCAGCTCTATGGGGATTCCCACATTGTCGCGGATGCGCGTGGGCGCCGCGCCCGTGCCGCCACGGAAGCCGTCGAGCACGACCACATCGGCCCCTGCGCGCACCATGCCGCTGGCGATGGCCGCAACGTTATGGACAGCGGCTATCTTCACCGCGACCGGCTTCTGGTACCGGCATGCCTCTTTCAGCGAAAAGATGAGCTGGCGCAGGTCCTCGATGGAATAGATGTCATGATGGGGGGCGGGCGATATGGCGTCGGTCCCTTCGGGTATCATGCGCGTCCGCGAGACCTCTGCGTTTATCTTCTCGCCCGGAAGATGGCCCCCTATGCCGGGCTTTGCGCCCTGCCCTATCTTTATCTCTATCATGGCGCCCGCGTTGAGGTAGTGGGTGTCCACCCCGAAACGGCCGGAAGCGACCTGCACGACGGCATGGGCGCCGAAGCGCTCGAGGTCTTTGTGGAGGCCGCCTTCCCCTGTGTTGAAATAGGTGCCGAGCTCTTGCGCAGCCATAGCGAGCGACTTCTGGGCATTGAGCGAAATGGAGCCGAAGCTCATGGCCGAGAACATGACCGGCACGTCAAGCTTGATCTGGGGAGGCATGGGGGTTTTGACCAGGTGCTCGCGCTCGTTCACCTTAAGGGCTTCAGGGCGCGCACCCAAGAACACCCGTGTCTCCATGGGCTCGCGCAAGGGGTCGATGGAGGGGTTCGTCACCTGGCTCGCATTCAGCAGAAGGTGGTCCCAATAAATGGGAAAGGGCTTGGGATTGCCCATGGACGTCAGCAGGACGCCGCCGGTCTGGGACTGCTTGGCAATCTCTTGCATGGCGGCAAGCGTCCAGTTGTTCGAGCCGTTGCCCACTTGCGGCCAATTGGTGATGGCCAAGGCGCCGGTGGGGCACATGACCACGCAGCGCTGGCAGTTCACGCATTTCTTGTGATCGATGAGGAAGGCGTCCATTTCCTCGTCAAGCGTGTGGACGTCGTTCGCGCACGAACGCTCGCAGACGCCGCATTTCACACAGAGGTCGTCTTCACGCAGCACCTTGTACCGGGGAAGCAGGTAATCAAGCATGGTTCTGGCCTCCTTCCGCCCATTTGGCGTCCGCTCTTTGGCCGCCTGTGGCACGCATCGATTCCGCCTTCTTGCTGGCCTGGGGAACAACGCCCACCAGCTGTGCCGGACGGCACAGGTCGCAGAAGGTGTTCTCGGCCGACTCCTGTGCCTTGCGTGCTGCCACTTCGTCGAGCTGCACCACAAAGGGCACGCCGCCGTCGATGGACCGGACGTTCTCGATGTCGGGGCAGACCACCTCGATAGCCGCCTGTTCGCTGGCAAGATAGACCATCGACCCCTTCTCGCCCACCATGAGCGCCCGCAGCTTCAAGCGGTCGTTCAAGGCCAAAAGCCCTTCATCGGAACCCAGAAGGACCGACATGGGGCCGTTTATCAAAGCGGAGCTGTACACGTTGCGCAAGGCCGTCTCGAAGGCTGCGCGTGATGGCTCCATGGCATCTATCTTGTCCCAGGCTGGAGCCGTCATGATGTGGGCGGCCATTTCCTGCGAGAAGCCGTGGCGACGGGCCAGAAGGTCGAAGAGGTAGGTGATGACCTCGGTATCGGTCTGCAAGGTGCATTCGTAGTCGTACTGTTCGACGTAGCGGCGGTTGGTGTCGTAGCTGGATATCTCGCCGTTATGGACGACCGACCAGTTGAGCAGGGTGAAGGGATGGGCACCGCCCCACCAGCCAGGGGTGTTGGTGGGGAAGCGGCCATGGGCGGTCCATAGCCATGCTTGGTAATCGGCTATACGATAGAAAGAGCCGATGTCCTCAGGGTATCCGACGCCTTTGAAGGCGCCCATGTTCTTGCCGGAAGATGCCACGAAGGCACCGGGGATGACCGCGTTGATGTGGAACACGTGCAGCATGGTGTATTCCGCCTCGTCCTGGCCGCTCATGCTGAGTTTGACCGGATGGGGGCCCAAGAAGTAGCGCCAGATGTCGGGGGGGTTCACGATGGAGCGGACCGGCTCGGTGGGGATGCGCTCCTGTTTCTCGCACATGAAGTGCGCGTCAAGGTAGGCCTCGGTGGCCTTGCGCGCCTCTTGGTTCTCATACATGATATGGAAGGCATAGAGCTCCTTGTATTCGGGATAGATGCCATAGGCGGCAAAGCCGCCCCCCAGGCCGTTGGAGCGGTCATGCATGAGGGCGATGGACTTCAAGATGTCGGTCCCGTCGTGGCGGGCGCCGCTTTTGTCCATAATGCCCGAGATGGCGCACCCGGAAGGGATCCGGACGGCGCCTTCGCGTGGCGGCGTATGCGTTGCATCACAGCGCGGCATGTGTCTTACACCTTACCTCTCTGGTCATGGTTATGCGTGAGGGCGTTCAGGGCGCAAACCCCCATTATGATAATCGTCTTACCACAGGCTACCTGAACTTTGTTTCAGCGAGGTTAACGGAGTATGGAAGCTCGGTGAGGAAGCAGGGGCGCACCGGCGAGCGCTTGTGCTGCCTCTCACGAATTCCCCCTTGCGAGGCCTTAGGGTCTTGTGCTAACCTTAGGCCATAATCTGGTTAGGGATTATTATGCGGTAAGGTAATTCAAACGGAAACATAAAAAGCAAGGAGAAGCAAGGAGAAAGAAATGTCAATCTTAAAAAAGATAGTTGTCTGTATGTTCACGTTGGCTCTTGCAGCTGGGCTTTTGGCAGGCTGCGGATCAGCGCCGAGCGAAGAGGCAACGAACGATTCAACGAAGAGCAGCACCGACAACAGCACTGACAAAAGCAAGGCCGACGAAGGCGATTCTTCTGCCGACAACAGCAAGAGCAACACCCCGCCCGCCTCTTCGAACACCACGGACGACGAAGCGACCGAGATCCTCCAGGACCTCATCGACCAGCTCAAACCTAGCCTTGCGGCGATGGAAGAGTCTTCTGGCATGACGATCGATCTAAGCATCCGCGGCCATGCCTTTGTCTACACCTTCGCTTTCACCACCGATTCCGATGTGGCGAACACGGAGGCGATCGAATCTTACATCGGAGGGCAAGCGAGCGTTTTTGAAATGGTGGCAGGTTCCATCAAGAGCGTGGGCGTAGAAGACGCCTCGGTCATCGTGGAGTACCTCTCCAAAGACGGCAAGCTGCTCTTCTCGAAAGAGTTCTTCCCGAACTAGGCAAGAGCTGTCCGACCGCTCTCAGCACTGTGCCCCTGCCTCTTATGAGGCAGGGGCACATTTTGTCTTCAGGGGGCCTCAGGGGGCACATGGAATTCCGTCGCCGGGGGGAAGGCGGCAGCCTCACGCCCCCGGGAGGGGGGGCAGCGGCTTCACGCCCTCCCGGGGACAGACGGGCTCACGCCCGTACTTGTGCGCCGGTTGCGCCCATCACCTTGCTGATGATGCGTTCGTGGGCGGCCTCGACCTCGGCACCGGTAAGGGTGCGGTCAGGGGCACGGTAGACCAGGGAATAGGCCAGGGACTTCTTGCCGGTTCCCACACGTGCCTCGTCGCGGTACACATCGAAAAGGCTTGCCTGTTCAAGCAGGCTGCCACCCGCAGAAGCCAGGCATTGCATCATGCGCTCATGGGTCACGTTCTCGTCAACCACGAAGGCGACATCGACGCAGACCGCCGGGAACACCGCGATGTCGGTAAAATCGCGGGCAGGACGACCCGCTTTGACAAGGGCAGACATGTCCAGCTCGAAGGCTGTCACCGGGGCTTGCGCCTCGAAGGCGGCAATCGCCAGGGGGTGCAGCTCGCCCACCCATCCGAGGCTTGTGCCGCCCGACAAGACCTCTGCCCCCCGTCCCGGTTGCAGGTGGGGTGCGTCCTGGGCACCGAACGCTTTGAAGCGCAGTTTGGGGATGGCCAGCTCACGACACAGGTTCTCGATGACCCCCTTGCCGTCGAAGAAGTCGAAGGGCTCTGGCTTGCTGTTCCAGGTTGCATCAGCCATCGATCCCGCCAGAACGCCGGCCACGCGGGTCTTCTCTTTCGGCTTCTTCTTCCCTTCCGTTCCCATGAACACCGCGCCTATCTCGTAGAGCTGGATGTTCCTGACCGCATGGTTCTGGTTATGCGCGACCGAGCGCAGAAGCCCGGGGATGATGCTTTGCCGCATGTGCGATTGTTCGGCATTGAGGGGGTTCACCAATTCGACGGCAAGGCCCAAACCGTCATGAGCCATGCGCAGCCTATCGAGGTCGGAAGGCTCTGCGAACGAATAGGTCATGGCCTCGTTGAGCCCGCTCGCACGCAGGCTTGCGTGGACGATCTCGATGGCATGTTCCCGTTGCGTGCGGCAGCCGACGCGGCCGCGCCCCCCCGGCAGCGTGGGGGGTATGCGGTCCATGCCATAGACGCGCAGCACCTCTTCGAAGAGGTCTATCTCGCGTTCCAGGTCGGGGCGGAAGGTCGGGGCAGTGACCGTAAGGCTTTCCAAGGCGGGCGTCACTGATGCCTCAGCCTGTCGCACCGTGCAGCCCAAACGTTCCAAGGTCTCTTTGATGAAGCTTTGGGGAATGTCGGCACCTGCCAGGGCGGTGAAACGATTGATGCGGAATTCCAGTTCATGGGGCAGGGTAACAAGAGGCCACTGGTCGATGACTCCCTCGCACACCTCGCCGCCTGCCACTTCAGCCATCAGCGCTGCCGCCAGGGCGACGTTCTCGGCTATGGGGGCTGCATCGACCCCCCTTTCGTAGCGCAACGATGATTCGCTGATGAGCCCCAGGCTGCGGCTTGTCCTGCTGGTGTGGGAGGGGCTGAATGTGGCTGCCTCGAGCAGGATGTCGGTGGTGTCGGCGTTGACCTCGGTCTCTAGGCCGCCCATGACTCCCGCCAAGGCCACTGCCCGCTCTGGTGTGGCAATGACCGTCATATCCGCGCTCAGGCGGCGGGCTTCCCCATCAAGGGTGGTGAAGGCCTCGCCTTCATGGGCGGGACGCACGATGATGTGGGCTTGGCCGTCGGCGCCCTTCAAAGTGTCAAGGTCGAAGGCATGCAGGGGCTGTCCCAGAAGGAACATGACATAGTTGGTCACATCGACCACGTTGTTGATGGAACGCGCTCCCGCCGCCGTCACGCGTTCGGACAGCCAAGCGGGGCTTGGCCCTACCTT
>JAIRPR010000032.1 GCA_031256895.1 Coriobacteriaceae bacterium | reverse complement strand
CACTACGACGTGTACTACCGGGTGCACGCCGAGAACTTCGGCTGGCTCGGCTGGGCGAAGGACGGCCTTTCCGCAGGCACCGCAGGCTATGCGTACCGCCTGGAGGCCGTGCAGGTGGTTATCGTCCCCAAGAACGAATGGGCCCCTGGCGTGGGAGAAGGAGCCTTCTTCCAGCGCTAGGAGGCGCTGCATGACAGAGGCGCCCCTTCAAGGGTAGCCTCGAACGGGAACTGAAAAGGCCCGCAGCCGCCGACAAAGCGGTTGCGGGCTTTCCTGTTTTGCAAAAAAAATCACTTGTGGAAACATCCTTGTGTGAGGGTGGAGCCATGTTCGGTGCGCTGTTTATCGGGTGAGTCCTGTTGGGGGTTGGCGGCTTATTGCAGGATGCTTTCCTCAAACGGTTCGTGAAAGAGGGATATCCTATCTACACGGGCAAATCTGCGCATGATAACCGTAAAAGGTAGCGGTAAAAAATGGAAAGGCATGGGTTGTTGTTGCCCGCTCTCAAGCGACAGAGGCTCAAAGCTGGTATACTTTGGTGAACGGAAAACAGAAGAGATGCTTCCCTTCAGGGCTCATTCCCGAAGAGACGCAAAGGACAAGGCAAAAGCCACCGAAGCAGAAATCAACGCTACCGAAGCAGAACCTTCTGAAACAGAAGAAGTACAAGCCAAGAAGTCAAAGGTATCACATGGGTTTACGGTTGATAGGAGCCAAAGCTGCAAGCACATTGAGTGCTTGGGGGCTGAAGTACGTGTTCAGGCGGCCAGCTGCCAATTTTCCTGGTAAGTTTGCTTTGTATCTTGATCCACAGGTCATTTCCCACACGGCAGGCAAGCTCAGCAAAGGCTCGGTCATCGTATGCGGCACGAACGGGAAGACCACCGTGAACAACCTGCTGGCAGATACGTTCGAGGCTGCTGGCCATTCGGTCATCTGCAACCGGACAGGGGCGAACCTCGATTCGGGCGTTGCCACAGCTCTTCTTCGCAGCACCCCTGCCGATTGGGGGGTCTTTGAGAGCGATGAGCTCTGGCTTGCCAAGACGCTTCCTCAACTCCGATCTGATTACGTGCTTCTGCTCAACCTCTTCCGCGACCAACTTGACCGGGTGGGAGAGATCAACACGATTCAAGACAGCATAGTTGCAGCGCTGGAGTCATCGCCGAACACCGTGCTTGTCTTCAATGCCGACGATCCCCTGTGCGCGGCCATTGCGGCCAGGGTCAAGAACAGGCAGGTGGCCTTTGGCATTGATGGATCGTTGGGGCTTTCCCAGAACACCGTGGCCGATGGCCAGATGTGCCAGTTGTGTTCGGGAATGCTTGAATACGAATACCGCCAGTACGGGCAGTTGGGTGCCTATAGGTGTCCGACCTGTGGCTTCGAGCGCCCCCGCCTTGGATATAGGGCACAGGGGGTACTCCTTGACGCCCAAGGGTTCTCGTGTACGGTATTGGAAGCGGCAACGGAACATGTTGGAGGCGCGGCGGCAGAAGACATTAAAGAAGCGGCAACCATCCATGCACCCTACAGCGGGGCCTATATGGTGTACAACCTGCTTGCGGCATTGGTGACGGCCAGGTTGGCAGGCTGTCCGGCCGATGCCTTCCAACAGGCATTGAACGCCTTCAACCCCCAGAACGGCAGGCTCCAGCGCTTCGTCGTCCGGGAAAGGCAGGCCATGCTGAACCTTGCGAAGAACCCCACCGGTTTCAACCAGAACCTGAAACTGATAGCCCAAGGCGAAGACCCCAAGGCGGTCGCGCTGTTCATCAACGACAAAGAAGCCGATGGCCACGATATCTCGTGGTTATGGGATGTCGATTTCGAGGAATTGGCGCAGCTCACCGATACGCGAGTATTCGCGGGCGGCATCCGTAAGCACGATCTGCAGTTGCGCCTGAAGTATGCCGGCATCGATGCGCAACGGATAGAAGGCGTGGCCGATGTGTTAGAACACATCGCCGACATCCCTTCTGCGCATCTGTACCTGATTGCCAACTACACCGCCCTGCCTTCTGTGCGTTCAGAGATGGCGCAGCTGGCTACCAAGGAGGTATAGGATGAGACCGGTCACCATAGCGCACATCTTCCCCGACCTCTTGAACCTTTATGGCGATGGGGGCAACCTGGTGTGTCTGAAGCAGCGTTGCGCGTGGCGGGGGATCCCCGTAGAGGTCATCGCGCAACGTTATGGCGAATCCCTCGATTTGTCACAGGTGGACATCGTGTTCTTGGGCGGCGGCCCGGACCGCGAGCAAAAGCTTGCCTCAGAAGGGCTGCTGCGCATGCGTGACGCGCTCAAAGAATACGTCGAGGCTGAAGGTGTGCTGCTTGCTATCTGCGGGGGGTATCAGATCCTGGGGAAAGAATGGCTGCTTGCCGGTGAGAGCATCGAGGGCCTGGGCATTGTGGATATCGTTACCAAGCGGGTGAACAGGAAGCCGAGACGCCTGATAGAGAACATCGTGCTGCAATCCCCCCTGTGCCCCATGCCTGTCGTCGGCTACGAGAACCATGCGGGGCGCACTTTCCTCGGGGAAGGCCTCAAGCCTTTCGGGAAGGTTATCTCGACAACGGGCTGGGGCAACAACGACGACGACAAGCAAGACGGCGTCCTGTACAAGAACGTGCTGGGGACCTACCTGCACGGCCCATTATTGGGGAAGAACCCCCAAATCGCCGACCACCTTTTAAAGCAGGCATCCAGCGTGCGCACGCAGCGTGGCCTTGAGGCTTTCGAGCTCAGCCCCCTCGATGACACAATCGAGAAGGCCGCCAACGAGGCCATGTTGAAAAGGCTGAACGTTGCAAGACAGAATATAACGACCACAGAGCCATCGTAGGGCAATCAGCGGTATCCCCAACG
>JAIRPR010000043.1 GCA_031256895.1 Coriobacteriaceae bacterium | reverse complement strand
TCCTTCATTCGTCCATAGCATCTGCCTGTTTGGCGGGGTACGGGTGCCCAGGCTCTGTCTGGTACGTGCCCCTGTTGCGCCGCCTTGGCCCCAAGTGTCGTAAGAAGGCACTGCCGTATCCCTGGCATGGCTGCCGCCTGCCCGGGGCACATCATTGCGTTTCCGTGCAGGGGCGGCATGACTGGCCGGCCTGCCCGCATCACGCGGTAATGGCCGCGAAGCTGCGGCAGCATCAGGCCGATGTTGTGCGGCATTGCGTGCCCGCCCCGTTGCCGGGCTTGCTTTCCTGCGGCTCGGCTGGTTCATGCGGCACTGCCTTTGTTCTGCGCCTTCAAGGCTCTCAGCCGCTTACGGGCAGCAAAAAGGTAGTAGAGGCCTGTCACAAAGCTCAAGAGAAGCCCGACATAGATGACCCACATGCCCCAAGAGGCCGGGCTTGCCCCCAGGCCTGGCAGCCATGACAGATCGGTCAGGGATAACCCCGGGATCAGCGGCCAGCCTATAAGGAGCCCCGTGAAACCCAGCAACAAGGCTGCTGTGGTCAGCTTTCCGGCAAAGACCACCGGGACACGCAAGCGGTGGCGCTTGAGAAGGTAAGCACCCCCTATCAGCATCATGCCGTCACGGAGAACGATGAAGACCATCACCCAGAGAGGCAGCCGTCCCAGCATCAAGAGGCCTACGGCGCCTGCAATCATCAGGATGCGGTCGATGGTGGGGTCAAGGACCTGCCCGACCTTCGAGACGGTACCCGTCCTCCTTGCCACCTGGCCATCTATCCAGTCGGTGCAGGCAGCAATTATGAAAAGGACAGTCGCCCACAGGTCATGGCCATCGTTCAGCAAAACGAAGAAGAAGGGTACCAGGCAAAGCCTCAGCAATGATATGAGGTTCGCCAAGGTGAACACTTTGTTGCTCGCCTCACCTTCGAACAGCGCAGCCTTCTTGGCGCCTTCAGCCTCGTCCGGCGAACCGCCTTGAACGGAATGCTCATCCGTGGTGCAAGCTTCGTTGGCGGAAGCGTCCTGGGCAAGGCCTCCTGGTGCGGGGCTGCCCTGCCGGTCGTAGGCTCCTTTATGCAACTGTGATGGCAATGCCCTGTTCCTTTCTCGGGACACGTGTGCCCCTGGTTCCCCTTCAATGCAAAACCGGGCCCAAGCTGTGCGGCCCGGTTCCTCTATTCAGGGAAAGAGGCTCGAATGCCTCTAAGTCAGGTTCTTCTCCCGCGCAGCCTTCGCTTCTAAGGCTGCCTTAATTTTAGCAGCTTTTTTGGCTTCAAGAGCCTCCTTCGCAGCTTTTTCTTCTTCTGAGCTCTCTGAGGCGGTCGGCTTGGACACGCTCTCGATGGATTTCTGGGTCTGGGGCTTGGCATAGTTCGGGTCCATGGCAAGGCAGGATTTCGGGCACTCGCGCACGCAACTGCCGCACTGCACACAGCGGAATCGGTCGATTGACCAGGTGGCGGCAGGTTTATCGACCTTGATTGCCCCCGTTGGACAACGCTTCATGCAGATTCCGCACAAGATGCAGTCCACTATGGCGACCTGTATGTGCCCTTTGAGGCCAAGGGGGGCAGGCCGTGTCTGGACAGGATAGAGGATGGTCTCAGGCTTCTTGAACAAGGAGCCGAATGTCATCTTCCCCAATTTGAAGCTACCCATGGGCAAACTACCTTTCTGTACAGCTGATGCATGGGTCGATAGTAAGAACTATCATGTTGACATCAGCAAGATCGCAGCCTGCCAAGGCTGTCGTCATTCCGGCAAGGTTCTGTGAGGTGGGGGTTCTCATGCGCATACGTTCAAGGTTCTTGGTGCCATTGCCTCGCGCATAGTAGTAGCATTCGCCCCGTGGTTGCTCCAACACGTTGGAAGCCTCTGCCCCCAGGGCAGGGGATCCCTTGACCTCGACAGCGATATCCCCCGCAGGTATCTGTGCTATCAGCTCATTGATGATATCGATGGACTGCAGCACCTCAAGCGCACGGACCTTCACCCGGGCATAACAATCGCCCTGGGAATCCAGGATGGGCTTGAAGTCGCTCAAAGCGCCATATGCGCCATTGCCCAGTGCGCGGATGTCGTTGTTCACGTTGGATGCGCGCGCAAAGGGGCCTACCATGCATTGATCGAGGGCGGCTTGCTGGGATATGGTCCCAACGTCCACGGTACGGTTCTTGACCGAGGCGTCCGTTAAGAACGCCTTGCATATCTGGTTGTATTCTCCTTTGATTCCTGAGAGCGTCGTAGCGAACCTCTCGAACATATCAGGGCTGATGTCACGCGTCACGCCTCCCACCTTGACGACCGAGAAGATGACGCGCCCGCCGGTCGTGGCCTCAAAGAGGTCGAGTATCCTCTCGCGCAGCCGCCAGCAGTGCATGAACAGGCTCTCGAAGCCGAAGGCATCAGCGGCAAGCCCCATCCATAAAAGGTGTGAATGCACCCGCGAAAGCTCGTGCCAGACAGCCCGCAAGAACTCCGCGCGAGGGGGGATCTCGATTCCCATGAGCTTCTCGACGGTCTCGGCGTAACCCATGGAATGGCCGAATGCGCATATTCCGCAAATGCGTTCCGCAATGTAGATGAACTGGTGGTAGTCACGCGTCTGCACCAATCGCTCCAACCCACGGTGGACGAACCCGATCTGCGGTATTGCCTCTATGACCACCTCATCCTCGACCACAAGGTCAAGGTGGAGCGGTTCGGGCAGGACCGGGTGTTGCGGCCCAAAGGGGATAACCGTAGCCTTGCCCATATCATGCACCTTCCTTTGCGTCGTTTGCCTCCGCTGCCTGCTCTTCAAGGCCGAGGCTGGGAGCTTCCTGTAGGCGTACCTCTTCCTTCGCGTCGTTTGCCTCAGCAGTCCGGTCTGCCTTTTCGAGGCCGGGAGCTTCCTGGGGGCTTGCCTCTTCCTTCGCGTCGTTTGCCTCCGCAGCCTTCTGTTGCTCACCAGAGGCTACAGCCTTTTCCAGCACGGCTTCTTCCCCTACAGCCTCTTCCCCTGCAGCCTCTTCCCCTGCAGCCTTTTCCTGCACGGCCTTTTCCCGTGCTGCCTTTTGGGCTGGCGAGATGATAGTCATCGGCTCACGCTCGGACAGCTTGTAGAAGTTTCCGCCGAAGTCAAGCAGGTTGCCCTCAATCTCTACGCCGAACAGGTCATGGGCCTCGTTCTCGAACACGAAGGCAGAGATATAGGTCTCAGTGACCGAGGGCACTTTCGTGCCTGGCCGAACCCCCCTTATGGTGTAGTTCTCAAGCGATGCTTCCTTCATGAAGGAATACTGGAGGTCGATACCGTCTTGGGTGGTGACGCACAGCATCTGCACGAACCGGAAGCCGGCCTTCTTCTTTCTCTTGGCCAACGCGGGAAGCTCTTCAAGCTCCAGAGGTAGGAAGTCTATATCGAGTGCCATGGCGTCTATGCCCCCTTCTTCTTAGCGGCCAGCGCCTTCGCCTTCTTGTCAAGGATCCCCAAGGCCTCCACGACGGCATCTATGATGGCTTCGGGACGCACCGCGCATCCAGGTGCATAAACATCAACGGGTATAGCCTGGTCAACGCCTCCTATGACGTTATAGCAATCGTGGAAGACGCCTGCCGAACAAGCGCAGACGCCGCAGGCTATCACGACCTTCGGCTCAAGCATCTGGTTGTAGATCTCCTTGATGGTGTGGATGTTCTGCTCGTTCACGCTGCCGGTCACCAGGAAGATGTCGGCATGTTTGGGGTTTCCGGTATTGATGATGCCGAAACGCTCCACATCAAAGCCCGGACAAAGTGCAGCCAGGACCTCGATGTCGCATCCGTTGCAGCTCGAGGCGTCGTAGTGGATGACCCATGGTGACTTCGTTGCAAAAGACATGGCTTCCCCCTTCCTACCAGTAAGCCAAGACGGCTATGTTGACGCCACCCAGCACAATGGCCACTATCCACGCTGATTTCAGCAGGAGCTGCCATTTGACGCGGGCGAAGTTGTTGTCTATCCATATCTCAAGGAAGTAGACCGCCAGGGCAACCGCTATGGCTAGCACCCATGAGAGAGGGTTCGACCATACGAAGAACATGGCAACCCAACCCAGGAAAAGGATGTTCTCACACCAGTGCATGACCTCGACCTTCGCAAGGGTACTTCCGCTCATCTCGGTGGTGATCCCCTTGACCAACTCTTGATGCGCATGGTGGGAATACGAAAGGTCGAAGGGGGATTTGCGCAGTTTAATGGTCAGAACGAACAGGAAGCCCACGAAAATCGCCCAGGTGTCGGTTATGATGGGTGCCGCAGCCCAGGTCAGGGTGGCAACGTTGAAGGATCCCAAGGCCATGTAGACGCCGACTGCCATGAACAGCACCATCGGCTCGTAAGCCATGACCTGCAAGGTCTCCCGGGCTGCTCCAATCTCGGCATAGGGCGAACGTGTCGAATAGGCGGCCATGATGAAGAACAGCGCCGACAAGGCCACAACGAACACCGACATGAGCAGGTTGCCCCCACTCACGAAGATGCCGCCTGCCAGCAGGGTGAACACCAGGGCGCAGGTCACATACACACCTTCGGTGGCATTGACGCTCGCATTCTCCTTGCCAAGCAGCTTGCGCACATCATAATAGGGCTGCAAGAGCACAGGCCCAACCCTCCCCTGCATCCGTGCGGATATCTTCCTATCGACCCCGGCTAACAAACAGCCGAGGACAGGTGCACAGATGGCGAAGGCAAGGGTGCCCAGAATGATGTAGATGATGTTCATGCCCATGTGCCCCTCCTTCCTAGATGAGTCCCGGCAACGAGATGGCCGATACTGCGAACGCTATGATGATGACCAAGGCAGAACATATGGTGCCGATGGGGGCTATCATCTCCTCACCGAACACGCCTTCCATATACCAGTTACGTGCGGTTGCCGTCCGTTCCGCTGAAAGGGAGTCCCTGAAGGTCCGTCCGGAGTTGTCAACGCTGACGCCTGCCAGGTACACATCGACCTTGCGTGCCTTGGTCGTTCCCAAGCCTGCGAACAACACGATGAAGATGATAGCAGCGGCAAGCGAAGCTATCCAGAGGTTGCTCGAAGAGATGCCGGCCGTGAACGCCTCTCCCCGCAGCGCAATGCCGCCGAAAAGGTAGTGCAGATACGGTTCGACAACATAGGAAGAGATAAGGGGCAAGGTGACACAGCAGCCCAAAGCAAGCATGGCCATCAGGCCGATGCTGACCCATTCGCTGCGATGGGTGCCTTCTTCCTGGTTCGGCGGCAGACCCGCTACACCGGCGAGCTTGCCCAACCACTTGGCCCAGAACATGAAGGTGGCGGCCGACCCGAAGGCCAGCAGGATGATAAGGGCGACCTGATGGGTGTCGACGAAGGACACCAGGGTGGCCCATTTCGCTATCAACATCCCGAATGGCGCGATGAACATGCACATGATGCCCAACATCATGAAGCGCGCCAAGCGCGGCATGCGCTCGAAGAGGAGGTCCATGTCCTCGATGTCGCGGCTGCCGATATGGTGCTCGGCGGTACCCACGCACAGGAACAGGAGCGATTTCGCAACCGCATGGAAAAGCACCAGGAATATGGCCGCCCAGACCGCTTCAGGCGTCCCGACCCCGGCACACGCCGTGATAAGGCCAAGGTTCGCCACCGTTGAATATGCCAGGACCCTTTTGGCATTGCTCTGCGAGATGGCCAGCGCAGAGCAGAAGGCGAAGGTGACGCCTCCCACCAAGATCACCATAAGGCTGGGAATCGCAGCAAGGATGCTGGCAGAAGACGCCGAGCAATAGAAGATGGGCGCAAGCTTTATCAAAAGGAAAACGCCCGCCTTCACCATAGTCGAGGAATGGAGCAGGGCGCTGGTGGGAGTCGGCGCCACCATGGCACCGAGCAGCCAGGTGTGGAAGGGCATCTGGGCAGCCTTCGTGAGCCCTGCGAAGGCCAGACAGGTGACCGGTAGGACAACCAGGTCAGGTCGGGAGACGCCCATCTGGAGGAATACTGCGAAGGAAAGCGTCTTGCAGTTCACCACGATGAAGAACAAGGCCGCCACGAAGGCTAGCCCTCCCAGCAGGTTCATGATTATCTGACGGAAGGCGTTCTTCATGGCTTCCTCTGTCTTGGTGTACCCGATAAGCAGGAACGAACAAACCGTGGTCACCTCCCAAGCCGTGAAGAGCCAAAGCAGGTTGTTGGAGAACACCACACAGAACATCGCAGAAAGGAAGAGGAACATCAGGGCGAAGAACACCGGCCGACGATCCTTCTGGCCGCTATGCTGGGCTTGGAAGTCATCCATATAGCCCAAGGCGTAGACGCATATCCCCGATCCCACGATGCCGATGATAAGGGCCATCACCAAGGTCAAGGGGTCAAGATAGATGCCTATCTTCTCATGGATGTCGTGTGCGAACAGGTACTCAAGCACTATGACGGCTACGAACTGCACCAGTGCCAGCATAACTGCCCATACGTTGCGGTAGCGGATGCCATAGTACACGATGCAGGCGGTGATGACCACGCTTAGGCCTGTGCAGACGTAATCGATGGCAACAGAAGAGAACTCGAATGCCGCAGCATAGCCGAAGTAGGCGGCCACCAGGGCAATGGACGCGGCCACAATGGCAGCCGCAGAGACGCACACGACGACCCTCCGCGCAAGGTTGTGCCGGATACACAGAAGTGCTGCGGCGCTCACCAAGGGGAACAGGATCAAGAACCCGATTATAGCCACGTAAGCTTCCTCCTCATTCAAAAGACCGTTACGGTGAACTTCAGGCGGTAGATGCCGCATGCGTCCCTTTTGCCGAAGGACAGCAGACACCGACAACCTGGTTCCACTTTAACAAAGATTTCCCCCATGGCTCTTTGCCCCTGAAGGCGCGGGTTCCTTATTCGGTAAATGGGGTGCTCGGGGCAGTTCTGTCATCCGTTCGTTTCCGATTCCCGACCTTTCACCCCCAGGCGCACAGGGGGCATGAGGGCGGCAACCAACACCATCACTGCCGTGACCATCAACATGATGAGGAAGAGCAGGTTTATCCCCTCCCCGATGCCCGAGGCTATCAGGGCGGGGTCTGTCGGGACGGCTCCCGGCAAGTCCACACCTGCTGTTCCCAGGCCAAGGGTCAAGTCGCCCAGCACGATGCCCGGAAAGCCCCTTTCCGTAAAGAAGCTTGTCAGGTGGAAGTTCAACGCGATGCCCAGCACGCTTATCCCGAAGGTCTGCCCCAAGGACTTCACGAAGCTGTTTATCCCCATGGCGCTCCCGCGCTTGCGGTAGCCGACCGATTCCTGGATCACAACGGTCGATGCGGTCAACACTCCCCCCAGCCCGAAGCCGGAAAGGAAGGTCACCAACACAGCTTGGAAGAGGCTTGACCGAGCGTCAAGCCCTAAGAACAAGAACGCGCACACAAGCTGCCAGAGCCCCGAGGCTATAAGCAGCGTCTTACCTGGCACACGCAGGAGCAGCTTGCCCATCGCATACGAGGTCGCAAACCACGAGAAGCACATGGGCAGGAGGGCAAGCCCTGACACCATGGCCGAAAAGCCCAGCACATCCTGGAGGTAGAGCGCCATATACACATCGATTCCCTGCATGGAGATGCAGGCAAGGAACGCTATCAGGTTGATGAAGGCCGTCTGTTTGGTCAACACCCCCTTCCAGCTGGCAGCAGCAGCGCCTGCGCCGAAGTCGAGGCGTTCCCTCAGCGATATCCCCAAGACGAAGAGTGCCACAGCTCCGAAGGGCAGGTTGATGAAGAAGACCCAGTGCCAGGAAAGCGCCTCGATCAAGAAGCCCCCCGCCACCGGCCCCAAAAGCCCTGCCAAGCCCCAGACCGAGCTCATCGCACCCAGAACGGCAGCACGCGAGGCTATGGGGAAGGCATCCCCGGCTATGGTGTAGGCCAAGGTGAAGATAGCCCCAACCCCTACGCCTTGGACAGCACGGAAGGCGATCAGCACGGGCATGGACCAGGCCATGCCGCACAAGGTGCTTCCTATCAGGAAGATGACGATGCCGGCATTCAGCATGCGCTTGCGGCCATAGCGGTCGGCAAGATGGCCGAAAAGCGGCGTGGTCAGGGCACTTGCCAGCAAATAAGCAGAAAACACCAGGCTCATCAGGTCGAATCCAGCCAGATCGCGGGTTATCACCGGCGCTGCCAACACGGTTATGGTCGATTCCATTGCTGCCAGGAACACCACTGTCATGAGTGCCGCAACCAAAGGCCCGCGTTTTATGTCAATGCCCTTTTCCGTCGCGGCCTTGTCCTCGCCTGTTGTCGCCCTGTCCTCTCGCGTCGCGGCCTTGCCCTCTCCCGCCGAGCCCCTGTCCTCTCCCGCCGAGCCCCTGTCCTCTCGCGTCGCGGCCTTGCCCTCTCCCGCAAGGCTCCCTTCCTCGCCTCTCATTGCCTTGTGCTCGCCCATCGTTCAGTTCTCTGCCCTTTCGTGCCGCTACCTGTTATCATTGTGTCGAGCGCCTATTATAGCCTTAGTGGGGCACTTGGCAACACAGGGGCGCCCTATCGGTCAGCGGCCAACGACCACAAGGAGGATGCAATGACGCAGGAACACGCCCGACGAAAAGAGCTCAGAAATGCTTTCGAGCAGATAAAGACCTTTTACGGCGTGGTGAAGGTGACGAACACCCGCAACGGCAAGTTCTTCATCACCTCTTTCACGAACATCAAGAACAAGGAAGGCTACCTTTGGGCACAGCTCGATGACGGAAGGCACCCCAATGCCGCCCTGCAGGCTGATTGGCGCACCTTCGGCGCAGACGCTTTCGCCTACGAGGTGCTTGAGAGCCATGATGCCGCTGATGTCGGCAATGTTGCCTTTGAGGCCAAGCAGTTGGAGAAACACTATCTCGAAGCCTTGGAGCCCTTTGGCGAAAAGGGCTACAACAAGCCACCCCGTTCCTAAGCTGCACCCATTGGGGAAGGAAGGCGCAGTGAGATGAAAGGGGCGAGGGGCATCCGGCCAGGCTTGCTCGGTTGGGGCGTCCTTACGGCCTGGGGCCTTGAGGGCATGCTGATGGGCCCAGCCCTGGGGGCGGGAGGCTTCCTCCATTCCGGCTTGGTCGCCTCGGGCGCGAACATCGCCGCCTTCGGCTTGGTGGGCTTTGTGTCCCTCTTGATGAAACGCCGAAAGCAAAAGGAGGCACATTCCGGTGCGCTCACCCCTTGGCTTGTGGCATTCTGTGCCTTGCTCATGGTTTCATGCTC
>JAIRPR010000051.1 GCA_031256895.1 Coriobacteriaceae bacterium | reverse complement strand
CTGCGGCCAAGGGCGCATCCGCCAAGAAGCCTGCGGCAAAGAGTGCAGCTGCCAAGTAGCCTGCGACCTGCGGCAAAGGGCGCAGCCAAGTAACCTGCGACCTGCGGCAAAGGGCGCAGCCGCTCAGGGTGTCGCGGCCAAGGGCACAGCCGGCTAGCCTGCGGCCAAGGGCACACCCGCCAAAGTCATTGCGCACCTTGACTGAGTGCGCAGGCGCGACAACCGAGCTTCAGAACAGGGAACGCCTCAGACCGAGAACGTCTCATACCGAGAACGCCGAGAATTGAGAACTAAGAGAAAGGTACCATGACATGCCGAAAGTCACTATAGTGGGGGCAGGAAACGTAGGAGCGAGCGCCGCCCACATCATCGCCTCAAAGGGGCTTGCCGACATCGTGCTCATCGATGTTGCCGAAGGGCTTCCCCAGGGAAAGGCGCTCGACATGATGCATATGCGTGCAATCGAAGGCTTCCCGGTGCGGGTGAGCGGCACGAACGACTATGCCGACACTGCCGGGTCGGACATCGTGGTCATCACGGCAGGCATCGCCCGTAAGCCGGGCATGACGCGCGAGGACCTCCTGGGGGTCAATGCACAGATAATGTCGAAGGTCGTCTCCCAGGCGGTAGCGGCTTCACCTGCAGCCGTGTACATCTGCGTCACGAACCCTTTGGACATCATGACCCACCTGGCCTATCGGGAATCGGGACTGCCAGCCTGTCGCCTGATGGGAATGGGGGGCGTCCTGGATTCGTCCCGCCTCTCATTTGCGGTCTGTGAGAAGCTCGGCTGCGACCCCCGCGACGTCGTTGCCTGGGCTTTAGGCGCCCATGGAGAAGGCATGGTCTGTTGGCCGCGCTTCACCACGGTGGCGGGCACCCCCCTCACCGAGCTTTTAGACGAAGAACAGATAGCACAGGTCGTCGAGCGCACGGTGAAGGGAGGGGCAGAGGTGGTCTCCCATCTGAAGACCGGCTCAGCCTACTACGCGCCTGGCGCTTCGATTGCCCGGATGGTCGAGGCGATAGTGAGGGATACCCACGAGCTGCAAAGCGTCTGCGCTTACCTCGACGGCGCTTACGGCATCCATGACCTGTATATGAACGTCCCTGTGCGCTTGGGGGCAGGCGGTGTCGAGGAAGTGGTCGAGTTCGATCTGACCGAAGAAGAGCTTGCTTCCCTGCAGGCATCTGCAGCCAGTGTGCGCGCAGGCCTTGCAGGCTTGACAGGCCTTCTGGGCGATAAGGCATAGGAGGTGTCGGAAGAGCCGTGCAGGACAAGCAAAAAAGATTCATCTCGGCTGGCCAGGTGGCCACCGCCATCGAGGCCGCCATCCCTGCGATCGCCTGCGACCTGCCCTCAGACGTGCTGGAGGCGCTCACGGTTGCCCGCGCGAAGGAGACGGGCGCACGGGGTGCGGTGGTGCTTGACCATTTGACAGAGAACGCCCGTATAGCCAGCGAGGATCAAGTCCCCCTCTGTCAGGACACAGGGGTCGTATGGGCTTGCCTTGAGATAGGCCCTGGCGTTACGGTTGAAGGAGATGTGTTCTCGGGTGTCGATGCCGCTGTCGCACGTGCCTACTGCGGTGCTGACTTGCGCAAGTCGTTGGTACGCGATGCCTTTTCAGACCGGAGCAACACCGGCGACAACACCCCTGCCTTCTGCGAGCTTCATCTTGTGCCCAAGGAAGGCCTCGCACGGCTGCACATCATGCTGAAAGGCGGCGGTTCCGACAACGCAAGCCGGGTGGTCATGCTCGACCCCAGCGCAGGGACAAGGGGTGTGAGAGAAGAGGTGCTTGCCTGTGTCAGGGAAAAGGCTGCGAATGCCTGCGCTCCCCTGGTCATCGGGATAGGCATCGGCGCGACCTTCGACAAGGTGGCCAGCCTGGCAAAGCAGGCTTTGATGCGTCCCCTCGGCAAGCCTTCCGCCGACAGCAGACTTGCTGCCTTCGAGGAAGAGCTGCTGGATGCTGTGAACGCCACCGGCATAGGCCCTGGCGGGCTTGGTGGCGACACGACCGCCTTGGGCGTGCACGTGCTTACGGCGCCTTGCCACATCGCCGCTTTGCCCCTGGCCATAAACATGGGATGTTCTGCTATGAGGAGGAAGAGCATTGATTTGTAGGAAAATGCCCATTGAAGGCCCCCGGGGCGATGCCTCCCTTCAAGGGGGGATCCGATGAAAGCCGCGAAGCTGCATCTTCCCTTGAGCAAAAGCGACCTTGTCGGCTTGTGGGCGGGCGACCTGTGCACCTTGACCGGCCCGGTATACACCCTGCGCGATGCGGGTCATGCCCGCCTGCTTGAAGAGCTCGAGGCACAAGGCACATTGCCTTATGGGCTATACGGCCAAACGTTGTTCTATGCCGGGCCGAGCCCTGCGGCTGCCGGGCGCCCCTTTGGCGCCATCGGGCCGACCACTGCCTCGCGGATGGACTTTGCCGCACCTCGCCTGCATCGCGCAGGTATCGTGGCAACCATCGGAAAGGGCAAGCGGTCGCAGAAGGTGGTGCAGGCTTGCAGGGAGACAGGCTCGGTGTATTTCGTCGCAACGGGTGGCGCAGCCGCTTTTCTTGCGAAATGCGTGGAAACTTCGACCTGCTTGGGCTATGATGACCTAGGCACTGAAGCGCTTCGGAAAGTCGAGGTCGCCGACTTCCCCGTGTTCGTGGGAATAGATGTGTCAGGAAACGATATCTACGCCCGGTAAGGCAAGGCACGTGTCAACACCATGCTGCCCATGACACAGCTCGTACTTTGTAGCGTGTGCAGGCAGCGATGGGCGGTTGCCTTCCCCGTCGGGGCTTTTCATGAAGGATCTGCTACCATATGGAACCTTGTGTCAAACAACAGCCGCAAGAGCGCCCCGGCGTGTTCATCAGCTTCGAGGGCGGCGAAGGCGCAGGCAAGTCAACGCACATCAATTTCTTGGCCGAAGCCCTTGAAAGCCATGGGCACGAGGTCTTGCGCCTGCGCGAGCCAGGTGGGACAGCTATAGGCGAACGCCTTCGTGATGTGGTGCTTGACAGCGGCCATGAGGAGATGTGCCCGCAGACCGAGCTCTTCATTTATGAGGCAGCCCGGGCACAGTTATCAGCCCAGGTGATAGCACCCGCCTTGAGAGAGGGGAAGGTTGTCCTGTGTGACCGCTTCTGCGATTCCACGTTGGCCTACCAGGTCTTTGGCCGCGGCCTTTCCCAGGCTTTCGTGGAAACAGCCAACCATTTCGCCACCCAAGGCATACAGCCCCATCGCACCATTCTGCTTACCTGCGGGCATCCGGCCACCGGACTCAAACGAGCGACGCATGGCGCCGATGCGGACCGCCTGGAGCGGGCCGGCGAGGAATTCCACACCCGGGTGAACGAGGGCTTCTTAGAGCTCGCGCAGCATGACCCGCAGCGCATCCGCGTAGTAGCCTCTGCCGACAGCAAGGCGCTGACCGCACGGGCGGTCTTTGCGCAGCTCGCAGACATCTTCCCCTGGATAGACGGGCTTCTGGCTGCTGACGGGGACGATTTCTTCGCACGTATCATAGAGGGCTCCTACGGGAACAAGAAGCGCCGTTCATCATGAGTGCCTGATGAGCGATGTCTTCGAGAGTATATTCGGCCAATCGGCGGTGCGCGAGTTCTTGCGGGCCAGTGTCCTTTCCGGCAAGGTGAGCCATGCCTACCTCTTCACCGGACCGGTCGGCTCGAACAAGAACGCAGCCGCTTATGCTTTTGCCCAGGCGATCCTTTGCAAGGACCAAGGCTGCCAGGAATGCGACAGCTGCAAGCGGGTGATGCGGCGCAAGCACCCCGATGTCCGCTTCTTCTCACCCGAGGGAGTGGGCGGCTATCTGGTTGAACAGATCCGATCCTTGGTTGCCGATACGGCATTGGCACCTATCCAGGCCGAAAGGAAGGTCTATATCCTGGATCGCGTAGACCTTTTGGGCACCCAGGCTGCCAATGCCTTCCTGAAGACGCTCGAAGAGCCGCCCAGCGATGTGGTGCTCATCCTTATGGGACGTACGCGCGAGAGCGTGCTTCCGACCATTGTGTCGCGGTGCCAGGTTGTCCCTTTCCGCCATATCCCAGCGCACGAGGCTGCGGCGATACTGACGCAGAACTCGGGAGCCTCACCCCTGCTTGCCAACATAGCCATACAGGCATGCGGGGGGTCTATCACCAAGGCTGCCGAATTCCTCCGGTCGAACGAACGGATGAGCTTCCGTTCACGGGTTCTCGAGGTGATGGACTCCTTGGCGCTTGCCGACGATTGGGACGTCTTGACTTATTCGGAGGACCTGGTGGTGAAGGCAAAGGCGCCGCTTGACGCCGTACGCGCCTTCCAAGAAGGAGAGCTGGCAGAATCAGCGGACTTCCTTTCGAAGGGTGCGCTCCGCCAGATAGAGGCCCGGCACAAGCGGAGCCTATCGGCTGCCGCCATCGAATCGCTCGGCCAGACCAACGCCATAATCCGCTCATGGCTCCGTGACGTCATGATGGTGTGCGCGGGATGCCCGGAGCTTGTCATCAACGAGGATGTGCGTCCTGCCATCGAGGACGCGGCACGAAAGACCAGCCTCGGACGTGCTGCACAAGCATTGGAAAGCTGTCATGTCGCCGACAAGGCGCTGTTGTATAATGTTTCTCCGCAGACGTGTATCGACGCGCTGCTCTATGAGATAAGAGAGGTTTTATATGGTTCGCATAGCACCAGTAAAGCTGCAATATAGCACCAAGGTGCTCTGGTTCGACCCCCGCGACGTCGAGTTGGTGAAAGGCGACGCTGTAGTCGTGAAGACCGCTCGAGGCATTGAGTTCGGGTACATGAACGACGATATCCTTGAAGTCGAAGAATCGGATCTGAAAAGGCTGAAGACCGAGTTGAAGCCGGTAGAGCGGCGTGCCCATGCGGCTGACAAGGAAAAGGCCCGCAAGATGCAGAAATGCTCTGAAGACGCCCTGCCGGTGTTCAAGGAGATGGCTGCTGAAATGAACAAGGACATGCATCCGGTCTCGGTCGAGTTCCTGTTGAACGGCGACAAAGCCGTGTTCTTCTTCGAGTCGGAGGAAAGGGTCGATTTCCGGGAGCTGGTCCGCAAGCTGGCCGCCCGCTTCCATGTGCGCATCGACATGCGCCAGATCGGCGTGCGTGACGAAGCCCGTATCGTGGGGGGCTATGGCCATTGCGGCCAGGAACTGTGCTGCAAACGATTCGGTGGGAACTTCAACCCTGTCTCGATCCGTATGGCAAAGGAACAGGACCTGTCTTTGAACCCCCTCAAGATATCGGGTGTCTGTGGGCGCTTGATGTGCTGCCTTCGTTATGAGTACGAGGCTTACAAGGACTTCAAGGGAAGGGCTCCGAAGGTGGGCACCTCCATCGATACCCCGGAAGGCAAGGCAAAGGTGGTCGATCTCGATGTGCCACGAGAGATAGTGATAATACAGCTCGAGGGCGAGAAACGGGTGAAGATACCTTTGAAGGAGATGGAGCCGCCTGAAAAGGGCTCGCGGCCGAGCAGGATAGGCAAGGAGGCCTTCGACCTCTATGCCAACCAAAGCCCCTTTGCTGCCTTGGATGCCATCGGCATGTCGAAGTTCGGTTCGGGGCTCTTCGGGCGGTCTTTGACAGACGGCGCCCTGGCCACCAGCAAAACGGCGTCAAGGACCGGCGGCAAAGCCAGCGAGCGGCCTGGAGGCAGCAGATCGGCATCGAAGGC
>JAIRPR010000218.1 GCA_031256895.1 Coriobacteriaceae bacterium | reverse complement strand
GGTGAAGGCACCGGGGTCGTTTATCGCCATGTCGGACAGTACCTTGCGGTCGAGTTGGATGCCGGCCTTCTTCAAGCCGTTCATCAGCACCGAATAGGAAAGGCCGTTCAGGCGGGCCGCAGCGTTGATGCGGGTTATCCACAGGCGGCGTATCTCGCGCTTCTTGTTGCGACGGTCACGGTACATGTATTGCAGTGAATGCTGCACCTGCTCTTTCGCAGCACGATAGGAGCGGGATTTCGCGCCATAGTAGCCCTTGGCGCGGCCAAGGACCGTACGACGCTTCTTATGGGCAGATACTGCACGTTTCACTCGTGGCATGTTCAATCACTCCTTAACTATCGAAGGCCCAGGTTACGGGCGACGTTTTTCTGATCGCCCACTGCGACTTCGGTCTCGTGGCGGAAATTACGCTTGCGCTTCTGGCTCTTCTTCGTCATGATGTGGCTCTTGTATGCCTTCGAGCGCATGATCTTACCGGATCCGGTGACGCGGAAACGCTTTGCGGTGCCGCGATGGGTCTTCATCTTGGGCATTACTCTTCCTTTCCTGTATCGGGCTGCGCGTCTGTTTCCTGCAGCGTTTCCGCCTCAGGCTTGGCTTCGGTGCCGCCCTGTTGCTCTGATTCCTTTTTCTTTCTTGCCGCGCTGGGCAAAGGCGCAATCAGCATGTGCATGTTGCGGCCTTCCATCTTCGGTTGTGTCTCTATGACCGCGAAATCCCTCAAGTCTTCCGCCAGACGCTCCAAAATGCTCAAGCCTTGTTCAGGGTGGGCCATTTCGCGGCCTCGGAACATGATGGTGATCTTCACCTTGGATCCGGCCTCTAGGAAGCGCAGGACGTGCTTCTTCTTGGTCGTGTAATCGCCCTTGTCAATCTTGGGGCGGAACTTCATTTCCTTGGTCTCTATCTTGTTCTGGTTCTTCCGTGCTTGTTTCGCCTTGATGGCCTGGTCGTACTTGAATTTCCCGTAATCCATGACACGGCATACGACCGGGTCGGCGTTCGGGGCTATCTCGACGAGGTCGTAGCCTTCCTGATCGGCTATGCTTTGGGCCTTTGCTATGGGCACAATGCCCATCTGTGTCCCGTCATAGCTGATGAGACGGCATTCCTTGACCGTTATCTCTTCGTTGAGCCGTGGCTCTTGAGCAGCTATCGCGCTCACCTCCTCATCTAGGCGCAGATGCGCCGCTGTCATAAACAATAAGACCCGCAGGCATGAGGGCTTGCGGGTCCGCGTATCACATCTCGTCGGTATCCGGTCTTAGAGCGTGTAACCGGTTCCAGCGGTATTCATGCGACCCATCAGCAGCTCTCAGCGCCGAAACAGGTGGAGGGAATGTCCCTCTCTTGATAAACAGCCTGCATAGTGTACCACAGGTGTAGCTTCTCCAGAAAAAATCCTTATCATGGGCTGAGGCTTCGACCAATCACGGGTGTGCCTTCTGTGCCTACTCAGCCTCATTTGCCTTATTTGCCTTATTTGCCTTATTCGGAACGGATCCTTGTCTTACCCTGAGACCTCGGCCGACCACAGGCCATGGAGGTTGCAGTATTCGTATACCTTGAGCGGCTTGTCACCTGCGGCTAGCACGAAATCGGCCTGAGGCTGGCCATCGGCAGCAAGGGGGGCGAACGCATAGCCTTTTTCGCTGGTCAAGCAGACGAAGGTGATCCAGTGGTCGGGGGTCATGGGATGGGCGACGCTGCCTACCTCGACATGCACGTTCTGGCCATCGAGCGTGACGACAGGCACATGCTTCTCAAGTGCGGCATCGGTGGTGTTGGCAACAAGGGCATCCATGGCTTCACCGCAGCACACCAGGGGCACCCCGCTGTCAAAGGGTTTGATGGCGATGTTTCCGCAGTGGCTGCAACGATAGAATATGATATTCATGGTAGTTCCTTTCCTTGAGGGGCTATTCGCCCTTCGTTCGGTCGTTCTTGTTCGTCTCGGTCTTTGATGCTTGGTTCTTTTTTTCGTCTTCGTCTTCGTCTTCGTCTTCGTCTTCGTCTTCGGCAAGCGAGCCTTCCAGGTCTGGCTCTGCCAGATCGGGCTCTTCCAGGTCGGGCTCTTCCAGGTCTGGGTCTGCCAGATCGGGCTCTTCCTGGTCTGGGTCTTCCTGGTCTGGGTCTTCCTTGCCCGCCCTTTCCTCTTCGTGCTTTTCCTGGTCTGGGTCTTCCTGGTCGGGCAAGGAAAGACCTTGCTGAGGAAGCTTCTTGCGAAGAGCGAAGGTCAGCACGCCGATGCCTGCCAGCACAAGGGGCAGCGAAAGCACCTGGCCCATGGTGAGCCAGCCGCCCCACAGGTAACCCAGTTGCACATCAGGTTCACGCACGAACTCTATGAGGAAGCGGAACACCCCATACATGACCAGGAAAAGCCCTAAGAAGGTGCCCCGGGGGCGCGCAGGCTTCTTACGTGCAAGCAGGAACAGCACGCAGAAGATGACAATGCCTTCGAGGAATGCCTCGTAGAGCTGGGTCGGATGGCGCGGCAACATGCCTGTCGCTCCGTCAAAGTAGACGCCCCAAGGGGCATCGGTCGGCGCTCCCCACAGCTCACCATTGATGAAATTGGCACAACGTACCAAGAACATCCCGATGGGTGCCGCAATGACGCCCAGGTCTGCCAAGGTGAGATAAGGGATGCGGGTAAAACGGGCGGCAATGATGCCCGATACCAAGGCTCCTATCAGCCCTCCGTGGAAGCTCATGCCGCCTTCCGAGAAGGCGAACACCGCCATAGGGTGCTCGAAATAATACCCGTTGCCATAGAACAGGATATAGCCCACGCGGGCACCGATGATGACGCCGAAGACCACGCAGATCATGATGACCGAAAGCGCGTCCAGATCCACCTTCGTCTTCCAACGTTTGGCGGTGCGGTAGATGACCAGCCCCCCCAGGATGAAGCCCACGACATACCCGAGGCCGTACCACCGCACGACAAAAGGGCCAAGCGTGAACGCAACAGGGTCGAGGCTGAGATAGATTTCGTTCAACATGGTTTTCCTTACCGGAATGCCGCACTGGGCGGCATCACACATCCGAATGTCTTCAAGCCCCCATGTCTGCGGGATTCGCCAACGGGGGTCAAACAGCACTTATGCGGTTGCAGCAACGAGGGGTCTGTCCTAGAGCAAGAACCTGTTCGGGCTTCCTGGCCGCACACCTTCCACAGCATGTCCTTGGCCTTGGCCAGCCTGTTCCCAGGCAGGGCCATGCGTCAGGAAGAACTCGCAGAAACGGCAGACCTGTTTGACCGCCGCTTCGTAATCGAGTTCCGGATTAAGGAGCAGGGCGAAATCGGTGGCCACCTTATGGGTGTCCCGATGACAGGCCGCGTAATGGCAGTCTGCCGGACAGGGCTCACCGGGGACGTTATGGGGGCAGCGTGACTGCATCTCGTCATCACAGCCACGCGTTGCCCAACAAAGTGCCAAAGCCTTGCCCCTTTGCCTTTAGCCTGCCGGAACGACCTTGCTCACGCCAGGGACGCGTTCCTTCAGGATGCGCTCCACGCCGTTTGCCAAGGTCATCTGCGACATAGGGCAGCCTTTGCAGGCACCTTGCAACTCAACGGTGACCACGCCTTCCTCGTCGACCTCTACCAGCTCGACATCGCCGCCATCGGCCTGAAGGCTTGGCCGTATCAGCTCGAGCACCGCAGAGACGTCTTCTTTGCTTACCATGGGCAGTTCCTTTCGTCGTAGTTCTTGCAGACACCGAGGCCTTGAATGCCAGAGCATCGAAGCCACCTGTTCCCCATCAGCTGCTGGAGACAGGCACCCGGGCTTGCGGCATCTGCGCTTCCTGGCCTTTTGTCGGAATTCCGGCAGGGGGATCTTGCAGGGGGATCCGATAGGCCGTCATTGGTTCCCGCTGATTGTATCACAGCATCCCTGCCCAAAAGGGACATAACAAAAAAAGCGGTTCTTACCGAACAAAGGGTTGGTGGTTGGTTGAGTTCCGTTAAATCGCGTTTGAACCGCATCCCCGGAAGCGGGACAGACAATATGACCCGAGCCCTGCC
>JAIRPR010000205.1 GCA_031256895.1 Coriobacteriaceae bacterium | reverse complement strand
TGCCGGCCTATGCCGAAGCCATGCCGGCCTATGCCGAGGCCGAGGCCTATGCCTATGGGCAGGAGCCCTACTATTATCCCGAGAACTATGGGATGCAGGACTCCTATACCTCGGGCGACGACCGCTTCTTCAACGCAAGCGATGAAGAACTGGAGAAATGGTCCCGCGGCCTTGCCAAACAGCAGCGCAAGCACCGAAACATCGGCCTTAAGGTGTTCCTGGTCATCATCATTTTGCTGTTCCTTGCCTTGGGCACGGCCGTGTTCGCCTATACCCAAGGCTTTGGCTACCCGGCGCAGGAAACAGTGGTCAAAGAGCTCTTCGCCGACCCCCAGGCGGCTGCCCAAAGCCTGTTCTCGTCAGACGTCTCCAATGCGCAGGAGAAGGTCGTCCCCGTGGTGAAGGACACTGCCATCACCATTGAAGGCATGGACAAGTCTATGGGAGCCACGACCGTCTATGTTACCGCCAAGACCGAACAGGGCGCCCTTGTCCAATACAAGGTCGAGCTGGTGCGCGACCTCATCGGGTGGAAGGTGCTTGACGTCGAGATGTACTTCTCAAGCATGACCACGGGCTGAGCCCCTTTATGGCGCAGTCTCTCGCGGTCAATGCCCAAGCCCTCTTGCACAAGGTCGGGTGAAGCCCTTCCGGGACCCATGCGGCAGGCTGTAACAGGCAATGAACGCCCTATCGCCCCGAACTGGGCAGACCTTGCTGTTCGCGCCATGTGTCTCAGGATGTAGCGGGCTGAGCATGTCCAATCGTGCCAGGCTGGTCAAAGCAGTCGTCCAAGCCTTGCCGAATGTCAGCCTGAGAGGGCGTCACGCAGCCGTTCGATACATGAAGCTTCGTCGGCCGGCACGGGCAGTGTGGCCGCACGTCGATACCAAGAAAAAGAACCAAGAAAAAGAACCAAGAAAGGAAGCAATCAACCATGGCATTTGAGAAGACCTACCTGATGATAAAGCCCGACGGAGTCAGGAACCGCCACATCGGCGAGATAGTCAACCGCATAGAGCGGTCTGGCCTGGGCATCGAACGCCTTGAGATGGGGAACGTGACCCCTGAACAGGCGCAGGCGAACTATGCCGAGCACGAAGGCAAGCCCTTCTATGCCGGGCTCATCGCCTACATCACCTCGGGCCCTGTGGTCAAGATGGTGGTGTCGGGCGAAGGGGCTGTCGCAAAATGCCGCCAGCTGATGGGTGCCACTGACCCGGCAAGCGCAGCCCCCGGCACAATTCGCGGTGATTTCGGGCTTGTTATGGACGAAAATGTAATCCATGGCTCAGATTCGCCCGTATCGGCTGAACGCGAGATAGCCATCTTCTTCGCGTGAGCAATGCAGCCGCCTGAGCGATGCGGCCGCGAGAGAGATGCGGCCGCGTGAGCAATGCGACGGTTTGAACGGCAAGTCCGCGTGTGCAACGATGCCGCCCGAACAATGCGGCCGCCCGAACAATGCGGCCGCTTGAACAGCAAGTCCGCGTGTGCAACGTGACTGCTTGTGCAACGAGGCGGTCTGAACGGCTCGTCTCTTGACTGCCGGGCAATCGGGCGTTGTGGTACAGGTTTTGAATGGCGAAGACGAGCCCAGATGCTCGCGGTAGCAGAAGACGAGTGCAGACGAGTACAGATGGTTGCGGAAGCCGCAGGTCAGCATCAGCGATGTCTGGCAAAAAGGACCGAAAGCGCCCAGTGAAAGAAGAGGAGACCAACGCGAATGCTATATCGTGTCATCGATGCGGCAGAGCTTCCCTTGCTCGTGGCGGCATTCATGGAATCATACGAGGTGGTAGCCCCGGTCAGGACGGGGAAGTGCTACAACTTCGCCCGTATCGAGGATGCGGGCGACATAGAGCTGGGCTATGACACAACGGTCATTGCACCGAAGAAGTACGTCCTTCCCAGTGCTGAGACCCTTCTAGAGTTCGACGCGAAGGAAAACGGGGTCACCGATTACATAGCCGAGATAGCCCCTCGGGTCATCTTTGGCGCCCATGCCTGCGACATCAATGCCATCAACCGCCTGGACCTGGTGTTCAAGGACGGCCCCTACCCCGACCCCTACTATACGGCTCGGCGCAAGGCCACCCTGATCGTAGGCATCAGCTGCACGCCCTCGAAGAACTGCTTCTGCCATCTGTGGGACAGCGATGAGGCGCGCTTCGGCTACGACCTCTTCCTGCAGGATATCGGCGGGCGCTACCTGGTCAGCATATCAAGCGTCGAGGCGGCAAACATCCTTGAGGCTTCCTGCGACCCGCGGGTGGCAACCGACGAGGACCGCATCAGCTTCCGTCACGCCACCCGGCGCCGTCAGGAGGCCTTCAACCCCGACATCCCCCACATCCAGGAGGTCGCCATGCTGATGGACGCCTTCCACAAGGACCCCTTCTGGGAAGAGCTGGGAGGCCGCTGCCTTTCTTGCACGGCCTGTTCGGCAGTGTGCCCCACTTGCTACTGCTTCGATATCCGCGACGTCTTGGACCCCGATGGGAAGACCGGCAGGCGCGAACGCGTCTGGGATTCCTGTACGGCTCCCCAGTTCGCCGAGGTGGCTGGCGGCCATAACTTCCGCGCCAACGGACGGGGGAGGGTGCGACACCGGATGTATCACAAGCTCAACGGCTTTCTGGCCAACTACAACCATATGCTGTGCGTGGGCTGCGGCCGCTGTGTGACTGCCTGCAAGGCAAGGATAAACCCCATCGAGGTCCTGCGCTTCTTTGAACAGAAAGGGGCTGAAGATGGCGAATAGCTGTGCGGTTTCAACGGTCCGGGTGTCCCCGGGCATCGAACACAGCGCCCCGCTCACGGGCGCCCAGATGATGAAGGAGAACCCTTACCGCCCCTGGCCTGCCCGCATCACTTCGATCATCGAGGTGACGGCCACCGAGAAGCTCTTCGAGTTCCGTTTGATAGACGAACGCATACGCGAGGCCTTCAGGCATGAGCCGGGGCAGTTCGTCGAGGTCGGCATCTTCGGGGTGGGCGAGGCGCCCATCTCCATCTCGAGCTCACCTTCGAAACAGGGTTTCATCGAGCTGTGCGTGCGCCGGACAGGGGAGGTCACGCGGGCCTTGCACCGCATGCAGTGCGGCGATATCGTGGGTCTGCGCGGCCCCTTTGGAAGGGGCTTCCCCTTCCAAGACATGAAAGGCCATGACATCCTTCTGGTGGCGGGCGGCTTGGGCATCGCGCCCTTGCGGTCGCTCATCAACAACATCCATGATGAGCGTTCGGAATTCGGCAAGGTCACCATCATCTACGGGGCGAAGGTGCCGGCCGAGGTCATGTTCCGCCAGCAGTTCGAGATGTGGCGACATCGCAAGGATTTCGACCTCTATTTGACGGTCGATACGCCCGATGACACCTGGGACGGTGAAGTCGGCCTGGTAACTAAGCCTTTTGAGCATCTGACGATCGATGCGGGCAACACCTTCGGCGCCATCTGCGGGCCACCGGTCATGTACCGCTTCGTCATAGACGAGATGCGCAAGAAGGGCATCAGCTACGACCACATCTATGTGAGCTTCGAGCGACACATGAAGTGCGGCATGGGCAAATGCGGCCATTGCCAGATAGGGCATCAGTACGTCTGTATCGACGGGCCGGTGTTCAACTATTGGGAAGCGAAGAATATCCAGGGGTCGATGTGACATGAACGAGAACCGCAACACCTCATCCGACCTTGCGGGAACTGCGGCCGTGCCTTTGGCTGCACCGGCATCGCAAGCTTCAAAGGCCCATGCAACAGCCCCTGTGCCCGTGCCCCCGCAAGCGCAAGCCCCTTCTGCACCGCCAGAGCCTGCCCTTGCCCGGGTGGTGGTGGTCGGCCTGGCAAGCTGCTTCGGCTGCCAGCTTCAGATAACCAACATCGAAAGCCATCTGATTGAGGTCTTGGGCCAGTTCGACCTTCGGTATTGGCAGCTCACTTCGGATGGCCATATGCCCGAAGACTTCGACGTTGCCGTCATCGAAGGCGCCGTGACCACCGAGGAATCGCTGGCAGCGGTGCTTCGCCTGCGTGAACGCGCCAAGGCGGTCATAACGGTAGGCGCCTGCGCCAACACGGCAGGAATCCCGGGGCTTGCGTCCACCCGCTTCGATGAGCGCCTGGGCGAGGTGTACCAGCACCTGCCCCAAGCTTGTGGCACGCCTATAGCCCCGCGTTCGGTTCCCTCGGTCATCACGGTGGACTATGCGGTGCCCTGCTGCCCCATCGACCCCTTCGAGTTCCTTGAGGCCTTGGGCCGCGCACTCTATGGATCGAACCGCACCCTGGGAACAAGGACCATGTGCGGCGATTGCAAGCGCAACGAATCCGCCTGCTTCTACAACCAAGGCAGCTTGTGCCTGGGCTTGGTGACCCGTGCCGGGTGCAACGCCCGCTGTGTCAACCTGGGCAGGCCTTGCAACGGCTGCCGGGGCGTCTCGCCGCACGCCAACCTGGAATCGGCGCGCGAGGCGGTTGCCCGCTATGGCCTTTCCGTCAAGGATTTCGATCTGCGCCTGGAACTCTTCAACCAGACCAACCCGGTATTGAGCGGAAGGGAATGACCCTCTATGACAAGAACCACCTTACAGGTAGATCACATAGCCCGCGTCGAAGGGCATGGGAACATCCATGTCGTCGTCAATGACGGGGTGGTCGAGACCGTCGAGGTCAACGTGGTCGAGCCTGCCCGCCTGTTCGAGAGCATGGTGCGCGGCCGCGATCATTCAGAGGTCTCTTATATAGCCTCGCGCATCTGCGGCATCTGTTCGGCAAGCCATGTGGTGACCGATTTGAAGGCGATAGAGCGGGTCTTCGGCATAGAGCCCAGCCCGCGTACCCGCGCCCTGCGCGAGCTTCTGGTCTACGGCTCCTACCTGCAGAACCACGCGACGCACCTCTTCGTGCTGGCCGCGCCGGACTACCTGGGCCAACCCAGCGTGTTCCCGCTTGCACAAACCGACCCGCAGCTCTTCGAGCAAGCCCTTGCCTTGAAGGCCTTGGGGAACGAGCTCTGCACCAAGGTGGGGGGGCGCTCCATCCATCCCATCACCGCAGTGGTGGGCGGCTTCACGCATGAGGTCTCAGCCGGGGAATACCGGGCGCTTGCTGGCAAGCTGGAGGCGATGGTCCCCTTTGCCCTGGCAACGGTGGACGTCTTCAATTCCTTCCCGGTGCCCGACATGGCCACCGAAGGCGACCTGCTGGCAATGGTGGAGGAAGCCTATTACCCGGTCGAATGCTCTGACATTGCCTGCTTCCTGGATGCAGGCATCAGTTTTGATGCCTCTGACCTGGCTGACAATATCGAAGAATATGAAGTGGCACATTCAGCGGCGCTGTTTGCCCGGGTGAAGGCCACGAAAAGCCCCTATATGACCGCTGCCCTGGCAAGGGTCAACGCCTCCTGGCCTTACCTCAGCTCCAACGCCAAGGTTGCAGCCGCCAAGGCAGGGCTTCGGCCCCCCGAGCGCAATCCCTTCAAGAACAACGTTGCCCAAGCGGTCGAGCTGGTGGATGCCCTGGAACGTTGCGCCGGCATCTGCCGCAGGCTTGCCGAAAACGAGGTCCCCGGCCGCAGCACCCCGCCTGCCTACACGGTCAGGGCAGGGTATGCCGTCGGCTTCACCGAAGCGCCCCGTGGCGCCTTGTTCCACGCATTGGAGCTCGATGGGCAGGGCAAGGTGGTGAAGGCCACCATCATGACACCCACCGCCCAGAACCTGGCCAACCTTGAAGCCGATGTGCGCCAACTGGCGCAGAAGCTGGCAGCCCAAGGCGTTACCGAGGCGGAGCTTCGCCTTTGGGTGGAGAAGCTGGTGAGGGCGTATGATCCCTGCCTCTCCTGCAGCGTCCACTGAGGCTGGGCCTGGCCGGGCATAAGGCCCCCCCAGGCTTCGCTCACGTACCCTTGTACGCAGCGCTCTCCCTTCAGGCCTTCTGCCTCGGCTCTTCACCAATGCATCACAATTCCTGGCTGGCGCACCTTGTTCCTTTTCGGCCACACGCTGGCCAAACAGGCAGCCAATAGATTTGCTGTGTTAAAATAGCGGAAAACATTGCGACAAGTATTAAAAACTTACGATAGATAGATTATACTGAACAGCAATTCGTTCAGATGTCCCGCGGTGTGCTGCACAACAGGGGCAAGAAAAAAGCAAGAGGAGGAAGAACGATTATGGGAGATTCCAGAATCGAGACCAATGATAACCTGTTGAACAGGTTGAATAAAAAGCTACACGCGATGAACCCCTTCTTTTTCGGGGTGGTTGCCGTGAGTTTCGCGGTCTGGCTTGTTTTCTTCGTATTGTCCACGATAGACTTGTTCGTCTGTGAGCTCTTCGACGACAGCCTGGCCAAAGCGGTCTTCAATTTCGGCACCATCGTCTTGTTGGGCGCCGTCATGGTGGTGCTGGTGCGCCTTGCCTCAGCGTTCTTGAAGGATGTCACGATACGAAGGACCCCTTTCAGCAAAGCGCAAGCAAGAAGGGTCAGGCGTATCTCATATCTGCTGTTCGCCTATGGGGTGCTCGACACCCTGTTCTCTATGGTGTTCACCTCGCGGCTCTTCTTTGACGGATTCAACGGCCAAGGGTCCATGGCGCCTCCCATCACGGTAGGGATATACCTTGCGGCCATAGCCCTGTATGCCCTCTCTTTCGTGTTCGACTATGGCGTTGAGCTGCAGCGTCAATCCGATTCGATACTCTAAGGCAGGAAACGTGGCCATCATCATCAGGTTGGACGTCATGCTTGCCCGCCGCAAGATGTCGTCGCTCGAGCTTTCCCGGCGGATAGGCCTCACACCGGTCATGCTTTCAAGGATAAAGACGGGAAGGGTGAAGGGCATCAAGTTCTCGACGCTGGAACTGATGTGCAAGACCCTCCGTTGCGGCCCGGGTGACATCCTGGACTTGGTCGACGACGACGAATTGGAAGCCTTCGACGCGCAAGACGATTCCTCCGACGCCTCATAGCCTGTGAAGGTCGGCTAACAAACTGCTAACAACCTTCTTACAACCCCTAGTGCTGCAGTTGAAACGCGATTTAACGCGATTTAACGCGATTTAACGCCCAACAACCAGGGATAGACTACGTTTGAGGAATTCATGAATCCGCTATGAAGTAATTCATTTTGTGATAGCATGAACTCGTCTCAATAGATGTGTGTCTATTTGATTGTGTGGATTGAAGGAAGGAATAATCATGAATTCAAAAGTGATTGGGACGAAGTTATGCAGTGGTCTTCTTGTTTGTTTATTGGTGTTGACACTATCCGCTATGCCATCGATGGCTGCCTTTGGTGATGAATCTTCAACGTTTGAAAACCCTGTATTGAACGTTCAGTCTGAAGTCGAAAATGATGATGCTTCTGATGATGATATCTCGAATTCGGTTTCGTTCGAAGTGCCGACTACACCTGATTATGAAGATTGGCAGCTATTGCTTCTGCTTACTTCCAATACTACCTGGGGTTCTCAAATCAGGGAGAAGGGTTCTTCGTCGTCTGTATATGCGAACATAACAACAATGGGTACTTTTGCTAAGCTCTACGTAGATGCTTGGGTTCAACAGGAAAACGTAAGTACAAATGCCACTTACAATGGGGAAGCTAACCTCTATTCGATTGGTAAGTATGAGATTTGGAATTATGTTCACGAGTGGAAATGGCCAAAATGCCAGATAACAGCTTGGCGAAGCACAGGTACTGCGATGTATATAGAGGGGCTTTGGAGTCCTGACTATACCTATGAGCCAGGTGTTACCGTCCTTAACGGCGATTAGGATGTTGGAAAACAAAGAGTTCTCAAGCATTGAAAATAGTTTGGCAATACTATAGTTGGCCACTGTGAATAGTCTAGGGGGTAAGATGTTTGCAGTGGCCGTTTAGTTTTGGAGATTGGGTTATGCACAACAGGACAAGAAAAACTACAATCACTGTTTGCCTCTGCCTGATTGTCGTTTCTATTGCTGTTTCTCTGTTCTATGTCAACTATGAACAAGAAAGTGAACGCAACAGGAAAGAGCTTGAAGAACAATACATCGTGCAAAGCACCCGTGTCTACCAATTGAACGAGACTGCGGTGCTTGATTCGCAAGAAGATGAGAAGTGCTTTCAATTCGGGACTTATTACGCGAGTCTCGGGTATGACGGGATCATGGAGATGACGCTCACCGAGGCAACACTCTATGGGTCTTCGGAAGAAACAGGGCTGCCGATAGCCAAGGTCGCTCCGTTGCGGGATCCTGTTGGGTCGAGCTTCCTTGTTGTCAGGGTGAAACTGAAGAATGTCGCTATCGAGGATTTCTATAATCCTGACGGATTCTTGTTCGTATCAACATATGTGAATCTCATACATAAAGGAAATCCTTCGTATGGTGTTGCCGGATTCTGCTATTTCGATGGGACGGACCCGGATGCAGACCCAATCAAGGGTGCGGCGCAGTTCAGGCTTGCAAAGGGCGAGGAGAAGACCTTCACCATAGCCTTCGAGGTCCCCAAAGAAGAGCTGCGCGAGGGGCTCTGCATCGGGGCAGGGCTTGCCTACCGACAGAAATACACCTTCGACCTCGGGCTTGGCTTCGGTCAGGGCGGCGGTGGCGCATGATGGGCGACCTGCTTGCTTTGGAGCTGCGCAAGGCCTTTCACAACAAGTGGTTTGCCATGGCGTTGTCTGTCGGCTGTTTTTTGGCTTCTGTGGCTGCATGGGGGTGCTTCCAGCAATTCGAAAAAAGCTCACCCTGGCTAATCGACATGTCCAAGTACTATTACCCGCCTTCTTCGGTATCCGCGTATGGCTATTGGATGGTGGCGGATGCCAGCCAGCCGGCAGGCGACCTCTACTTCCTGCTGTTGCCCCTGTTGGCTGCAATTCCCTTTTCGTGGTCGCTGCTCTCCGAGCGCAGGAGCGGCTATGCCGCACACCTCGCCGCACGGGTGGGGAAGACGCGCTATCTGGTGGCGAAGCATGCCGCCGCCTTCATTGCCGGCGGTACTGCGGCGGCCGTCCCGCTCATCCTGAACTTCGTCCTGTGCATCTGCTTCGCACCCCTGTTGGTGCCCACCGTCCAAGCGATAACGATGTTCGGGGTCTACGAGGACGCCTTGTGGTCCATTTTCTTCTACAACCTGCCCCTGCTCTACTGCGGCTTGCGCACTGCGCTGGTATTCCTGTTCGCAGGCTTGTGGGCATCGGCCGTCATGGCCTTGTCGGGGATGGTGAAGAGCCGCATAGCGCTGCTGCTATTGCCCTATCTCTTCTTGGTACTGCTGCGGATGCTGGAGCAGAGCATCCTGTACACTCTGTTCGAGCTGCGCGAGGCCCTGACGCCCTTCTTCTACCTGCGCACGGTGCCCATCGGCAGCCAGTATACCAGCGCGTGGGTCATAGCCCTTGAGTTCGCTGTCATGGGGGCCTTCGCGCTGGCGGTGCTGCTGGTGCGCAGGAGGGAGGACTTCCTATGAGCCTTTACCGCATCCTTGCCTTCGATCTGAGGAACGGGGTGGCAAGGCATTGGCGGCGCTACGCCGCTATCGCCGCCTTCTTCTGCCTGTCGGTGCTCGCTTTGTTCGCGGCACGTAAGGCATACCTGGACGTGTACCCCTCATCTGTGGGCCCCTTCACCTTGGGCGACTGCGTCGTGGGCGCCTTCTCGGGCATGAAGGAATACGTCTTCGACCCCCGCAACCCCTTCGACTTCCCAGCCCTTTGGCTGCTCACCTTCTTGCTGGCCGCCTACCTCACGCTCCACTACCCCTACCGCGACCTTTTGGGGGTGGGCAGGCACCTGGTGGTGGCCGCCCAGAGTCGTGTCGGCTGGTGGTATGCCAAGTGCCTCTGGGTCCTCGCAAGCGTAGGCCTGTTCTATGCGGTGTGCGGGGCGGTGCTGTGCCTGGCCTTGCTGCTCGACGGGGGTGCCTTCACCCTGGACGTCTCTCCCAGAACCCCGGGCGTCCTGGCCTTCGGCCATGCCGTGCTGGGGCAGCCGGGCGGCATCTGGCCCTTGCTGGTGCTGCTGCCGCTTGCCACGGTAGCGCTTTGCCTCTTGCAGCTGTTCCTCTCGCTTGTCATCAAGCCCCTGCCGAGCTACCTCTGCACGGTCTCGCTGCTGTTCCTCTCATCGTATTTCAAAACACCCTTCCTTTTGGGCAACTACCTCATGGCCGCGCGCAGCGAGGTGTTCATCACCGGCGGGATGGGGTTCGCAGCAGGGGCCGTCCTTGCGGGGGCGCTCATCATTGTCAGCGTGGTGGCAGGCCGCGCGTGGGTCCAGCAGATGGACATCATTGAGAAGGAGTCGATCCTATGATAGAGATAAAAAAGGTCTCCAAGACCATCCAGGGCACGCAGGTGCTCTGCGACATCGAGGCCTCCCTACCGTCGGGGCGGGTGACCGGGTTCAGCGGGATAAACGGCTCGGGGAAGACCATGCTGATGCGGGTGCTGGCAGGTTTGATACGCCCCAGCTCGGGGGAGGTCTTGATAAGCGGGAAGGCACTTTGGAAGGACATCTCGTTCCCCGAGAGCATCGGCTTTCTGATAGAGGGGCCAGCCTTCATCGGATCCTATACCGGCCTTGAGAACCTCATGATGATAGCCTCCATCAAGAAGAAGGCGGGCATGGCACAGGTCAGGCAGGCCATCGAGCGGGTGGGGCTCGACCCCGACGACAAGAGGAGGTACCGCAAGTACTCCCTGGGCATGAAGCAGCGGCTGGGCATCGCCCTCGCCGTCATGGAGGCTCCCGACATCGTCCTGCTCGACGAGCCGACCAACGCGCTCGATGCCGACGGCGTCGCGTTGTTGGAAGGCATCGTGCGGGAAGAGCGCGCACGCGGCGCGGCGGTCGTGCTCTCCTGCCACGACCACGAGGTGCTGGAGCGCCTCTCGGACAGCATCTACTACCTGCAGGCGGGCAGGGTGGTACGGAAGGCGGAGGGGGGCGCGGGAGATGCGGCAAAGGAAGCGTAGGCTTGCCCTGGCCTTGGCAGCCTTGGTGCTTGCAGGCGCCGTGGCCTTCAGGGTGTGCCAGGTGAACGCAGGCGCGGTGGACATCGCGACCGAGTACCACCAGATGGGCGAATGGGTAGAGCTCGAGGGCAGGTTCTTCACCTCGCGCACGAGCGAGGACACTCACGGCTACTCCATCAGGGTGAACAGCGCCAAGCTGATGAGCTACAACGAGTTCATCAGGCGCTACGGCACCGACAAGGGGCATGTCAAGGAGGGCTTCGACCTGGTGAACGTGGTCGACCTCGAGGTGGAGGTGCGCAACGTCGGCAGCGAGACGGGGCGCATTCCCCTGCTGCCCATGCAGCTGGTGCCCGAGAGGAAGAACACCTACCTCATCTGGAACGATTACCTGTGGGTCGAGAACGAGCCCAACTCGGAGGGCATGATGTTCCTGGCGATAAAGACCGACACCGAGTACACGACCCACATCCCCTTCGCCCGCAACCTCTCTGACGGCAAGGGCGGCGAGTTCATGCGCCCCCTCGACGACACCAGGTTCGAGCTATTGGTCTCGAACATGCCGCTGCGCACGGTGATCGTGGTGGAGGCCCAGCCGGTGGCTCCCGCAGGCTGAGCGGTTGCGGGCGGCCAAGCCCGACCAGCACGCTTTGGGAGCCGCGCTTTCGGCCGCGCCAGTGGGCGGCCATGCCCCAGCCGGCCGCGCCAACGAGCCGAGCTGCCTCAGACGGCCATGCCCGACCAGCACGCTTTGGAGTCCGCGCCCAATGGCTGGGCACCCGATTATCGGTTATGCCCACCTGTCTGAAACCTTGCAAATCAGCGGAATTCTCGAGTGTTGGCCCGCTTGCCGGCCCAACTCTTGCCTCCAGGCCTTTTGTTGACTTGTGCCAAGCCTGCGCAATGGAGCTGCGGGCGGCCCTTTTGCCTGCAGGCGCGGTCAACAGCCACAGGGCGGCAAGTCCCCCAAGCCCCAGGGCGCGCAACAGCGCCAGGGCGGATTTGAGGCCTAAACCTTACTGACCACGTGCTTCTTTTTAGTAGCCCTGTGGATTTTCGACAAGTGCTTCCCCCCTGTGTTAAAATGCAGGTTCGTGTATTTAGAGATTTAAGGGGCTTGCCTTTATGTCAATATTCGATAGGTTTTTAGGAGCTTCAGGTCAGATGTCAACCGACATGGCTATCGACCTTGGAACTGCAAATACCCTGGTAGCCATATCCGGCGAAGGCATCGTCATCAACGAGCCCTCGGTTGTTGCCATCGAAAGGAGCACCCACCGCGTCTTGGCGGTCGGCCATGAGGCAAAGAACATGATAAACCACACGCCCGACGCCTTTTCGGCTGAGCACCCCTTGCGCGATGGGGTCATCGCCGACTACGATGTGACCGAGGCCATGCTCTCGGCATTCATCAACAAGGCGGTTGCGCGGCGCTACCCCTGGCAAGCCAAGCCGCGCATCGTCATCTGCATACCCTGTGGCGCCACCTCGGTCGAGAAGCGCGCGGTGTTCGAGGCCGCCATCCAGGCGGGTGCCCGCCAGGCCTACCTCATTGAAGAGCCCATGGCTGCCGCTATGGGGGCCGACCTCCCGGTCACCGAGCCCACCGGCTCCATGGTGGTCGATATAGGCGGCGGCACCACGGAGGTCGCGGTCATATCGCTCGGTGGCATCGTGACCTCGTCTTCCCTGCGTCTTGCGGGCAACCGTATGGACGAGGCCATTGCCATGTACCTGCGCGACCTTCTGGGCATCAAGATAGGGGAACGCACTGCAGAGGTCATCAAGATAAAGATTGGGTCCATCCTGCCCTTCGAGGACGGGCGCGAGCGGGACATGCTCATCTCCGGACAGGATGTGCTCACCGAACAGCCCAAAGAGGTCACCATTCAGTCAGAGGACGTGCGGGCAGCCCTGAAGGTTCCCATAGACGAGATGGTGGGGCATATCAAGGAGACCTTCAAGAAGACCAACCCCGACCTGGCAAGCGACATCATCCAAAACGGCATCCTGCTGACCGGGGGCGGGGGGCTGCTCTCAGGCCTTGACCGTTACCTCACCGAGAAGCTGGAGATCCCCGTGTGGGTGAGCGAGACCGCTTTGACCAACGTGGTGGTGGGCTGCTTGAAGGTGCTTGAGACGCCGACCGCCCTCAAACAGACACTCATGCGATCAAAATAAGAGGGGCGCCCCCGTTCTATGGCCTTGACACCACAACAGAACCTGAACGCTTTTGGCGGGCGTGTCTTGTTGGTTGTCCTGCTGGTGCTTCCCCTGATTTCGGTGACCCTTTATTTCCGCGAAGGGGATAGCGGCCCCTTCCACCAGGCACAGGATGCTGCGGCAGGCTTTTTCGGGCCCTTCAAGATGGTGGGGGGAAGCCTGGGCGCCGGCGGAGGGGCGGTTACGACCGCCATGGCCGATGCAGGGGCAGACGAGGCCAGCCTGAGCGCCTTGAAGGCTCAGAACAAGGAGCTGCGGGAAGAGATAGCCAAGCTTGAGGAATACCGCCAGGAGGCACAGCGCCTCTCAGACCTGCTCGGCCTCAAGGACACCTACTACTTCGATTCAGTGGCAGCCCGCGTCAGCAGCCGCAGCGTGAACGCCTGGGAAAAGGTCATCAGCATCGACAAGGGATCGAGCGACGGCATCATCACGGGGCTCACCGTGATGGGCCCTGCGGGCGTTGTAGGCCAGGTCATATCGACCACGCCTTTCAGCTCGGAGGTGCGCCTGCTCACCGACCCGCAGAGCGGGGTGGCGGTGTTGATACAATCGAACCGTGCCGAAGGCATCGTGCGGGGGTCCATCGAAGGCCTGCTCTATCTCGAGAACATCAGTGACGAAGCAAAGGTGCAGGTAGGCGATGTCATCGTGACCTCGGGTCTTGGCGGCAGCTATGCCCGTGGGCTTATCATAGGCATGGTGGTGAAGGTCGATGAGAACCAAGGGGGCGCGACGCGCAAGATAGTGGTCGCCCCCAACGAGACGACCGGGCCCTTGGAGGACGTGCTGGTGGTCACCAAGATGAACTCGGAAGGCAAGGCCGCCATCAACACCAAGGTGGACGCCCCCGGGACCGAAGACGGCACGGACGGCAGCGGCAATGCCGCAGGAACGGGCACCGGGAGCGGGTCGCTCTGATGGACCGCAGCCTGATAGCCACCGCGCTTGCCCTGGTCTTCGCCGTGTTGGCGCAGGTCATCATTGCGCCTAACATCGCAGTCTCTGCGGCGGTCCCCAACTTCATCCTGGCTTTCATCCTGGTGCTCTCGGTCACGCGCCCCGGCATGCCTTCCACCTTCGTGCTGGCCTTCGTATTGGGCTTCCTCTACGACCTGATGGGGCACGGGCCGGTGGGCATCACGGCATTCCTGCTGGTGCTTGCCGTCTTTGCCGTGTCGCGGGTCTTCATGGTGCTTGACAACGACACCTTCTTCATGCCGGTCACCATCATCGCCCTTGCGGCGGTGCTGCTCGAGGTTCTCTATGCCGCTTTCATGATCGTGTTCGGCCTGGCACAAAGCCCCTTCGAGGCCTTGGTGCACCGGGGGCTTCCCTGCGCCTTGTATGATTGCGTGGCCGGGGTGGTGTTGTACTTCCTGATGAGTCGGCTGCAAGGGGGCGGCCCTACGGTCAAGAGATCCCCATCGGCAGCCTTGGGCGCCCCTACGACCCAGGTACATGCCGTTTCGCCCGGGAAGCGCAAGAAGGCTTCCATCACCAAGATGCGCCACCGCTAGGCTCTTGCCATGATCCTAGCCATTGCTGCCATCCTGATCACCCTGACCGCGCTCGCCGTGGGCGTGCTGGTGGCGTACCGCATCTCCCGGAAGAAGAAGTCCTCCCAGATAAGTGCGGGCAAGCATTCGGTCGAGTCCATCAAGTCCATCGGGATGCCTTCTTCTGTCGGCAGCGGTGCCAAGGGCTCGCGGGGCATCCTGCAGGTGAACCAGTCGCCCATGAAGGCGATAAACCCGCTTGAGAAGCTGCGTCTGCGCCTTGTTGCCATGGGGGTGTTCACCGCGGCTGTGTTCGGTTCCCTGGGCGTGCGGCTCTGGGGCATGCAGGTGCTCACCAACGACGAGTACCGGCAGAAGGCCGAGGAGAACACCTTCACCACCGTTTCCACCACAGCCCCGCGCGGCTACATCTTCGACAGCGACGGGATACCCCTGGTGAAGAACCGGACCTCGCTCACCGTGCTTGCCGATGCCGAGGTCGCCCGCGACCGTGCGGTGGTGCAGCGCCTCTCGGCGCTGTTGGGCGTGCCCCATAACATCGTGCGGCAGCGCATCCAGGACTCGAGCAGCGGCGCACAGAGTCAAAGGGTGGTCGCACGCAACGTGCGTTTGCGCGACGTGGCCTTCATAGCCGAGCACGCGACCGCCTTCCCGGGCGTGACCACCCAGACCCGTACCACGCGGGAATACCCTTGGGGCGCCCTGGCAGCCCATGTGCTGGGCTATACCGGCCCCGTCTCGGAAGATGATATGAAAGCCTTTCGAGAAGGCAGCTACCTTGAGATGGGCGACACCGTGGGCAAGAGCGGCATCGAGGCCGTCTACGACACGGTGCTCTCGGGCGACCATGGGCAGCGTGTCGTGGTTGCCGATGCCGACGGCACGGTGCGCCAGGTAGTAAGCGAGACCGCCCCCACGAAAGGGAACGACATCTACCTGACCCTGCGCGCGCCGGTGCAGCAGGTGGCGGACAGGGCGCTGGCTGCCCTGGTCGCGCCCACCGGCGACATAGGCACGGGCAAGGGCGTGGCTGCCTCGCTCGTATGCATGGACGTTTCGGACGGTGGGATCATCGCCTTGGCGAACTACCCCACCTACACGCCGGAGAGCTTCATAGGGGGCATCCCGCAGGAGGTCTGGGACCTGTTCAGCAGCGCGGAATCTTTCTATCCCCTGTTCAACCGCGCCATTGCCGGCGGATATCCTGCCGCATCGACCTTCAAGGCGTTCACCGGCCTGGCCGGCTTCGAGCATGGCTTCGCCGATGCCACGCGCGAATGGGACTGCCAGGGCAGTTGGACGGGCTTCGGCGAGGACGACGAGCAGAAATGCTGGAACCTTTCCGGCCATGGCCACCTGAACTTCCGTAGCGGTGTAGTGGTATCCTGCGACGTGGTGTTCTACGAGATAGCAAAAGGCTTCTATGACGAACGCCACCGCATTGGCGAGACAGCCCTGCAGGAATTCATCAAGCGCTTCGGCTTTGGCACCCTGACCGGCATCGACCTTGATGGCGAACAGGCGGGGCGCATCCCCGATGCCGAATGGAAGACCGAGGCGTTCAGGAACGTGCCCGAAGGCTCCATGTGGGTGCCTGGCGACCTCTCGAACATGTCCATCGGCCAGGGCGACGTTCTGGTGACTCCCATCCAAATGGCCGCGGGCTACGCGGCGGTCGCGACCGGCAGGTTAGTGAAGCCGCATCTTCTTAAAGAGGTCAAGAACTCAGAGGGCAACACCGTGGTTGCCGCCAAAGCTGAAGAGGAACAGTTGCTCGATGTGAGCCCTGAACACCTGGCCATCATGCGCGATGCCCTGAAGGGCGTGGCGGAAGAGGACGCCAACGTGTCGCGGGCATTCGCCGAGAACGATATACGGGTGCCCGCCGCAGCCAAGACGGGAACTGCAGAAGTGAAAGGGAAGAAGGACTACGGTTGGTTCGCCTGCTATGCCCCCTTCGACGCACCGCGCTACGTGGTGGCCTGTGTGGTTGAGCAGGGCGGCGCCGGGGCGCTTTCGGCCTGTCCGGTCTCGGCACAGGTGCTCAGCGCGGCGCTGAGCTTCGACGAGGGCACGCTGAGCACCGTGCTGGCACCGGTGCCCGGCTCCAGCGGCAAATCGGTGCCCTTGCCCGACGACAACAACGCGGGCAGCCCCCGCAGGACGGATTAGGAGCAGGCGATGGCAGGCGTACCTGAGATAAACACGGTGGCTGCTCCCGATCCCTCGATCGCGTCCACCAAGCGCGCACCCCTCTTCCGCTATGTCAACCTGCCCTTCCTGGCGGTCATCACCTTGGTGGTGGGCTATGGGCTTTTGGTGGTGTGGTCTGCGGTGCTGACGAACGAGGACTACAGCTTCAGCCGCCAGGCCCAAGGTGTGGCCATCGGTGCGGTGCTGATGGCGCTTTTGTGGCGCTTCGACTATCGGTTGCTCTCGGATTTCGCGACCGTGCTGTTGGCCGTGAACGTGGCCTTGATCCTTTCGCCACACCTGCCCATCCTGGGCGTCGAGGCAAAAGGCGCCACTTCCTGGATAAGCATATTCGGTTTCCAGCTGCAGCCGGGCGAGTTCGCAAAGCTCACGGTGATCCTGATGGCGGCCAGCGTGGTATCGCGCTATGGCGGGCGCCTTGACGACCCCCGCGAGTATTGCAAGGCCTTGGGCATACTGCTGGTGCCCTTCCTCTGCGTGATGACCCAGCCCGACCTTGGAACCGGGTTGGTGTATCTTTTCATCGCGGCCGTCGCCTTGGTCATGGGCGGGGCCAAGCTCAAATACCTCCTGATAACATTGGGGGCAGCCTTGCTCGCGCTGGGCCTGCTGTTGTTGGCCGACGAGATGATAAAAGGCTCGACGGGGGAATACAAGCTGCTCAAGGATTACCAACGGGCACGCCTGCTGGTGTTCATCGACCAGTCCTATGCCCAGTCGGACGAAGGCTACAACCTGAACCAGGCGAAGATCGCCATCGGGTCGGGAGGCCTGATGGGGAAGGGCTTGACGAACGCGACCCAATCGACTCTGGGCTTCCTGCCCGAAGCCCCCACCGATTTCATCTTCTGTGTGCTTGCCGAAGAGCTCGGGTTTTTCGGTGTATTGCTGCTCTTGGCTCTGTACGGAGCACTTGTTTTGATAAGCTTTCGTATAGCAGTCAAGGCGGGGAACCTCTTCGGCACCCTGATAGTGTTCTGCGTCCTGGGCATGTGGCTCTTCCAGATCTTGGAGAACATAGGCATGACCTGCGGATTGATGCCTATTACCGGCATCCCCCTGCCCTTCATGAGCTATGGCTCGTCGTTCATGCTGGTGAACTTCATGCTGTTGGGCCTTGTCGGCTCGGTCTGGGCGCGCGGGAGCCGTTAGCGGGCTTGCCGGGGAAGCTTCCGGCACTGCGGGCACGCCGGGGATGCGCGAAACGGCTATGGCCGAAGCGCCGCCGACAAAGGGATACCCCGGCATTGCGGAGCGTCGCCAGGAAAGGGCAGCCCCCCCTTTGCGGAGAGCTGCCGGGGAAGAAAGCCCCCGGCATTGCGGAAAGAAACGGAAGCGGAACAAGCCAGAGAGAAGGTTGCTATGCAGATCCCCTTGGACGTGAAGGCCGTCATAGATGAGGCGACCGATATCGAGAAGGCACGCACCACCAGCCTGGTGGTCAGCGTGTACCTGGACGAGACCGCCCCGGATGACCTGGTTGCCCTGATAGGCAGGGTGTTCACCAGCCCATCGCCCTATGCGCAGGTCATTGCGCGGTATTTCTCGCGTTCTGCCTTGCCGGTGTTCCCGGAATCAGACATGGCCGTCATTGTTGCAGGCTTCAACGAACAGGTGGGCGCCCACGCAGCGCTCCTGCGCGAGGCAGGGGTACCGGTCATGGTGGTCACCACCATGCCCAGCCTGGTGAGCGCTATCGCCCAAGCGGCAGGCACCGTGCTGCCTCCTGCAGACGTGCTCGCGCCCGACCTGAGGGCCCAGAATGCGTCAAGGCAGCCGACAGCAGGAAGCGCATCCATCCTTGCGCCTCTCCTTGACCCACGCAGGGGGTCCCATCAGGTGCCAGGCCGTAGGCCTCAGCATGCCCGGGTACCCGTTGCCGCCTGCGAACCTGAGGCGCCCGGAAGCCCTGTGGCGCCCGAAAGCCCTGTGGCGCCCGGAAGCCCTGTGGCACCCGGAAGCCCTGTGGCGCCCGGAAGGCGCACAAACGACCAGGCAGAGCCCTACCTGCTGAACGAGGCCTTAGAGGCTTCGCTTGAGAAGCGCATGGGGGAATGGGTCATCGCGGCCTGCAAGGCGAAACGCCTTGCCTTTGCCCAGGCGTTCCCCTTCGTCGTGAGGCCCCTTTCGGCTGAGGCGGTCATATCGACCGCACTCCAGAACGCGGGGATCGGCTTCGTCGCGTTCCTTCCGGGGGCAGACCTCCCGGTCATGACCTTGAACCAGGCAAAGATGCTGCTGCAGGTGGCAGCGGCCTATGGGCAGGAGATGTCGCTTGCGCGGGCGAAGGAGCTTGCCGTGGTGATAGGTGGGGCGTTCGTCTGCCGAAGCCTTGCCCGGCAGCTGGTGGCCTTCGTTCCGGCATTGGGCTGGGTCATCAAGGCAGGGGTCGGCTTCAGCGGCACCTTGGCCATGGGATTTGCCGCTATCGAGTACTTCGAGAGGGGCGGTTCGCCCGAAGGGCTTCCTCCAGCGATGGCCAAGGTGCGCAACAAGGCACTTTGCATTGCGGGAACGGTTTTAGAACAGCCGTTTGTCGCTCAGGCCTTGGCGAAGGCCCAATCAATCGGTGCCCAATTGACACATAAGGCCTCAGGCCCCACCCCCGGCATGTGAAGGGAAGGCGCCCGATGACCGACCTCTGGCCGCGCCTTGCCCGGCTTCTCGCGCAGGCCGAAAGGCCTGCGCGCTATATCAATCACGAATGGGGGGCTACCGCCCCGGTGCCGGGGACTTCCTATCGGGAACCTGCAACGCCTGACCTTGGTCTTGGGGCCTCGATAACGGCTTCGGGCATGTCGGCCCCCGTGCCAGGGGTCTACCGGTTCTGCATGGTTTATCCGGACACCTACGAGCTCGGCCAGCCGAACCAGGCGCTCCGGATACTGTGCAAAGCGGTCAACGCCCAAGAGGGCATGTCGGCCGAACGTGCCTTCCTTCCCGCACCTGACTTCTGCGACCTGATGCGCCAAGAAGGGCTTCCCCTTTTCTCGCTCGAAGGCTGCGCACCATTGGCGCAGTTCGACGCATTGGGCATCACCCTGTCGCACGAACTGGTGGCAAGCAACATTCTAGAGGTGCTTGACCTGGCAGGCATCCCGCTCCATGCCGCCGACCGAGACGATAGCCACCCCCTGGTCATCGGGGGCGGGCCGGTCGCCTACAACCCTGAGCCCTTCCATCTGTTCTTTGATGCTTTTTCCTTGGGGGAAGGCGAGGAATCCGTGCCTGAGCTCTTGCACGAGCATCGCCGCTGCAAGCAGGCGGGCATGGGCCGTGCTGATACCTTGCGCAGGCTTGCGCTGGTACCGGGGACCTACGTGCCCTCGCTCTATGTCGGCTTGGGACAAGAAGAGGCCCAGGCACGCGGCACTTGGCTTGTGCCCGCTCCGCGCCAGGATGCCCTGAGCCGGGAAGCCCCGCGCCAGGACGCCCCGTGCCAGGAAGCCCCGCGCCAGGACACCCTGAGCCGGGACACCCTGAGCCGGGACACCGTCCCGGTCTTTCGTCGGCGCATCTTCACGGGATTCTCCCAAAGCCCCGCCTGGGAGCCCTGTGTGGTGCCCTTCATTGAAACAGTCCATGACCGCCTGAATGTCGAGGTGCTGCGCGGCTGCACCCGGGGCTGCCGCTTCTGCCAGGCTGGCATGATATACCGCCCTGTACGGGAGCGGCCGGCTGAACAGATCGTGTCTGCGGTGTTGGAAGGCCTTGAGGCCACCGGCTACGACGAGGTCAGCCTGACCTCGCTTTCGACCACCGACCATTCCCAGATAGCCGCTATCCTGACCCGTCTGAACCAGGCGTGTGAGGGAAAGGGCATCCGCATATCCATCCCCTCGCAGCGCCTCGATGCCTTCGGGGTCAGCATGGCCGGACTGGTGGCAGGCCGCAAGAAGGGGGGCCTGACCTTTGCGCCCGAAGCGGGGACCCAGCGCCTGCGCGACGTCATCAATAAGAACGTGACCGAGGACGACCTGTTCAATGCCATCGATGCAGCCTTTGCCGCCGGTTGGCGCCATTGCAAGCTCTATTTCATGCTGGGGCTTCCCACCGAGACCGACGATGACGTCAAGGGCATCGCAAGCTTGGCCCAACGGGCATATGACCGGGCGCGTGAAGCGGTGCCGCCCGGAATGCGCGGCAGCATCAAGATGAGCGTGTCCTGCGCCCTTTTCGTGCCCAAGCCGCACACCCCCTTCCAGTGGGACGGGCAGATACCGCCTGACGAGGCCATGCGGCGTGTGAACCTGCTGCGGTCCTCGGTGAAGTACCGTGCCATCACGGTGAACTGGCACGATCCAGCCACAAGCCTTATAGAGGCGGCCTTGAGCAGGGGCGGACGCGAATGTGCCGCCTGGATAGAGGGGGCTTGGAGGCGCGGTGCCCGTTTCGACGCCTGGTCGGAATGCTTCAATGCGCAAACCTGGGAAGATGCTGCCGTCACGCTGGGCTTCACACCGGCTGAGGCAGCCTCGCGCAGCTGGGACACGGCCTTCATTCCACCCTGGAGCCACATAGACTGCGGCGTGGAGACAGGCTTTTTGCGGCGCGAGCGGCAGCGGGCAGCCCTGGGGCAGACCACGCCGGATTGCTCTTTCGGTAGTTGTGAGGCCTGCGGCCTGTGCCCCCGTTACCAGGTGGAGCCGATGACCCAGGAACCCCGCAAGGAGGCGTCCCATGAGTGAGGCCCAAGCGTTCCGTTTGAGGGTCACCTTTCGCAAGAGCGGGCGACTTGCCCTTTTGTCCCATTTGGAAGTGGCACGCGCCCTGGAACGGACCGTGCGCAGGGCTGGCCTTCCCTTTGCGGTCTCCCAGGGCTTTTCCCCCCATATGAAGATAGCCTTCGGCGCTGCCTTGCCGGTGGGGGTGGGGGGCACCCAGGAATGCTTCGACCTGTACCTGACCCGCTACATCGCCCCTGAAAAGGCACGGGAAGCCCTTGAAGCGGCCAGCGTGGCAGACCTCATGCCAAGTTCCTGTGAGTATCTGGGCAACAAAGCCCCTGCGCCATCGGTGGCCTATCCGGTGAGTACCTACCTGGTAGAATTGGCTTTCTTGCCCAAGAAGGGGGAACCTGGAGGGACGGAAGACAAGGAACCGGGCAGGGCGGAAGGGCTGAATAAGCCTTGTGTGAGTGCCGAGCTTCTGGTACCGCCTGAAACCGTGCTGGTCAAGCGCAAGAACGGCGAAAAGGAACTGGCGAGCGCCGATTTCCTGGTCGGGCCTTTGGAGGGGGAAGGAAACATGCTGCGCTTCAGCTTAAGGGCGCATGCGAGCGGATCTTTGCGTGTCGATGCCTTCGTGGCAGCCCTGTTGGCGGCCCACCCCGACCTTGAAGCCTCAGCCATAACCCGCATAGCCCAACGCCCCGTGTAAGGGCGAAAGGACGTCAAGCCCGAAAGGCCGCTGCCCGGAAGCCTCTCGCGTTGGTCACAACACCGTTTCAGGGCGAAAAGCCGGCGTCCCCGAAAGGCCTGCACCTCCACCGCGCAGACAACCTGCACGTATCCGAGCGTATGATTCTGTGTGGAATCTGTGGAGGAAGCCTTAAGCCTTTCCTGTGCGGACGCCCTCTGTGCAGGGGGGAGTATACTGCCTTTACAAACCAATAGTCCTAAATGCCTTGACGAGGAAAGTAAGGGCGCATCCATCTTCAGAGAGTCGGCGGTCGCTGCGAGCCGATGGTGGACGGTCTGAAAGCCACCTCCGAGCAGTTTGGCGTGAACGTTTCCTGCGGTACTTGGACGAACTCCAAGACCAAGGGGAGCCAGTAAGCCGAACCGGCGGCTACCGTTATCAGTCTTTTGCGAAGGCGCATGTCATGCCTTTCTCTTGCTCGCAAGGGAGCAAGGGGGGTACAATCCCTGGCCTGCCAGGAAGGTGCGTGTGCCTGAGGTTTCGGGTAGTCCTGGCGCGGCTTTGCGTGTCGGGATTTTTTTATTGCCCCCGCAAACGCCCCCCTGAAGGCACCAAGGACTCCGCGCACGGTTCAAGGAAGGAAAGAAAGCCTGATGGGAATGAGAAGCGAAGCAATAAAGCAAGGCATTGCACGTGCCCCCCACCGAAGCCTGCTCAAAGCCTGCGGCATTACCGATGACGAGATGGCCCGCCCCTTTGTCGCGGTGGTGGGCTCCCGCAGCGACATCATACCCGGGCACTTGGGCTTGGGTGCCATAGCCGAGGCGGTCAAGGCAGGCATCTACCAGGCAGGCGGCATCCCCTTCGAGCTTTCCACCATCGGCATCTGCGACGGGATAGCCATGAACCACGAAGGGATGCATTATTCCCTGGCATCCCGCGAAGCGATCGCCGATTCGCTCGAATGCGCTGTTGCCGCACACCGTTTCGACGCGATGGTATGCATACCCAACTGCGACAAGGTGGTACCGGGCATGCTGATGGGCGCCTTGCGGGTGAACATCCCCACCGTCTTCTGTTCGGGCGGGCCCATGCTGCCAGGCAAGGGCTTCGGCGATACGGCGGAAACGACCGACCTCAACACCCTCTTCGATGGCGCGGCGGCGGTCGCGGCAGGCACTATGGATGAAGCCAAGCTGCGCTATTACGAAGAGACCGCATGCCCCACCTGCGGAAGCTGCTCGGGCATGTTCACGGCGAACTCGATGAACTGCCTTTGTGAGGCCTTGGGCGTGGCGCTTCCGGGCAACGGCACCATACCGGCTGTCTATGCGCAGCGCATCCGCCTGGCAAAGCAGGCAGGGAAGAAGGTGATGGCCCTTCTGGCGCAGGACGTCTGTCTGAAAGACATCATAAGCCCTGCTGCCATCCATAACGCCATGGAATGCGACATGGCCTTTGGCGGCTCCACGAACACGGTTCTCCACCTGACCGCCATAGCCGCCGAGGCAGGGCATCCTATCACCTTGGACGATTGGGAGGCTGTCAGCCAGGCGACCCCTCATCTGGTCAAGATCCAGCCTTCTGGCCCGCTTCCGCTTCTGGCCTTGCATGAGGCGGGGGGCGTGCCGGTGGTGATGCGCGAATTGGCCGCGCTCGGCCTGCTCGACCTGCACGCCCAGACCTGCGTGGGAACGCTTGCCGACTACCTGGCGACAGTTGTTGCACCTGACGTTTCGTCGCTTCCCGACAGCGGGCCTGCTGCCGATCCGCGGGTCTGCCGCCGCCATGACGACCCCTTTTCGCCCCAAGGAGCCCTGAAGGTGCTGAAGGGCAACCTTGCCCCCGATGGCGCTGTGGTGAAGAAGGGTGCCGTTGCGGGCGCCATGCTTTGCCACACAGGTCCTGCCCGGGTGTTCGACAGCGAGGAAGCAGCCTGTGCGGCTATCGGAGAAGGCCGCATCGTGCCGGGCGACGTGGTGGTCATCCGCTACGAAGGCCCGCGGGGCGGCCCCGGCATGCGCGAGATGCTTGCGCCCACCTCGGCCATCGTGGGCAGGGGGCTTTCCTCTTCGGTGGCCTTGGTCACCGACGGGCGCTTCTCGGGCGCCACCAAAGGGCCTGCGGTGGGGCACGTCAGTCCCGAAGCTGCTGTCGGCGGCCCTCTAGCCCTGGTCAGGGAAGGCGATGACATCACGGTTGACATCGAGGGTGGCGTGTTGAGTCTGGATGTCAGTGAAGAAGATCTGGCGCAAAGGGCGCAGGCCTGGCACCCGCCAAAGCCCCGCTTCACACAAGGGGTGCTGGCGCGCTATGCCCGGCAGGTCAGTTCTGCAGACAAGGGGGCGATCCTGTTATGAGCACGAACCTATCGAAGCCGGCGGCGGGGGCCTCGGGCGGCGCAGCCGACCTTTCAGAGGATACCGCGTGTGTTGAGGGTACCAATACAGAGGGTGCAACCAACATTGAGGGCACCGCCGACAGAGAGGGCGTCGCCCGCGTTGAGGGTGCCGCCGACAGAGAGGGCGCCACCATGACCGGGGCCCAAGCGGTCATCGCCTCGTTGGAGGCGGAGGGGGTCGAACTGGTATTCGGCTATCCAGGCGGGCAGGCCATCAGGATGTATGACGCCCTTTACGACTCTGTCCGCATCACCCACGTGCTGGCGCGGCACGAGCAGGGAGCGGTCCATGAGGCCGACGGCTATGCGCGGGCCACCGGCAAGGTGGGCGTGGTCATGGTGACCTCGGGGCCGGGGGCAACCAACACGGTGACCGGTATAGCGACGGCTTATATGGACAGCGTTCCCCTGGTGGTCATAACCGGCCAGGTGCCCCGGGCGGTCATCGGCACGGATGCCTTCCAGGAATCGGACATCGTGGGCATCACCATGCCGGTGGTCAAGCACAGCTACCTGCTGCAATCGACCGAAGAGCTGACCCGTACCTTCCACGAGGCCTTCCATATAGCCAAGACCGGCAGGCCTGGACCGGTGCTCATCGATGTGCCGAGCGACCTTGCCGCTGAGGACATGGTGTTCCATTACCCCACGGCCATCAACCTGCCGTCCTATCGCCCTACCTACAAGGGAAACGCCAAGCAGGTGCGCCAGGCTGCCGAGCGCATCCGGCGGGCACAGCGTCCCGTGCTGTACGTGGGCGGCGGGGCAATCATCTCAAACGCAGCTGATGAGCTGCGGGAACTTGCCGAACTCGTGCAGATTCCCGTCGTTTCCACCCTGATGGGCAAGGGTGCCTTCCCTGCCTCGCATGAACTGAGCCTCGGCCCCATCGGCATGCACGGCTCGAAGTACGGCAACATGGCCTTGACCGAGAGTGACCTGGTCATAGCCTGTGGCGTGCGTTTCTCGGACAGGGTGACCGGCAGGCTTTCCGGCTTTGCCCCCCGTGCGCAGCTCATCCATATCGACATCGACCCCGCCGAGATAGGGAAGGTGCGCGACCCCGAGATACCCATCGTGGGCGACCTGAAGGGCATCCTGGCTGCCATAGTTACCGACCTACGAAAACAAGGCTTTGAGCCATCCACCGGCCCTTGGGTGTGCCAAGTCAGCGAATGGCGCGAGCGTTGGCCGCTCTACCATCCAGGCCTCGGCGATGATCCTGCCCAGATAGTCCCCGAAGTGGTCATGCGCAGGCTCTCGGAGAAGCTCGACCCGTATTCCAGCATCGTGGTGACCGAGGTCGGGCAGCACCAGATGTGGGCGGCGCAGAACATCATGCGCGAAGTGCCGCGCAGCTTCCTTTCAAGCGGCGGCCTGGGCACCATGGGCTTCGGCTTCCCGGCAGCAATAGGGGCGGCCTTCGGCTGCCCGGACAAGACGGTCGTATGCGTGGCAGGCGATGGTTCCCTCCAGATGAACAGCCAAGAAATGGCAACGGCGGCTATCAATCGGGTGCCGGTCAAGGTGCTGGTCATGGACAACCGTTGCCTGGGCATGGTGTGCCAATGGCAAAAGCTCTTCTACCAGGGCCGCTATGCACACACCTTGCTCTCTGACATCCCCGATTTCGTCAAGCTTGCCCAGGCGTATGAATGGGACGCCGAAGGCGTCAGCAGCCCCGACCAGCTCGATGCGGCCCTCGACAGGATGCTTGCCGCCCCTGGCCCCTATCTTCTGAACGTCCGGATAGCCCGCGACCAGAACGTGTATCCCATGGTGGCGCCGGGTGCTGCCATCGACAACAGTTTCGGTGAGATAGATGTGGAGGAAGGTGCGGTGCGTGTCGCCCGTTGCGAGCAAGAGGCGATAGGGGGCGCACGATGAGGGGCTTCAACCCGTTAGGGAGGCCTGTTGGCACAGGCATTGGGGAAGGGAAGAAAGGAGGCTTGCAATGAGGCATGTGCTTTCGGTCCTTGTTGAGAACAAGCCCGGCGTGCTGAGCCGGGTGACCGGCCTGATATCGCGGCGCGGCTTCAACATAGAGTCGCTCACGGTAGGGCCTACGGAAGACGCCACGATGTCGCGAGTCACGGCCATCGTCTCTGCCGATGAGCTGGCCTATGAGCAGATAACCAAGCAGCTCCACAAGCTCATCTCGGTCCACAAGATAAGCGACCTCACCAACGATGCCGCGATCGAGCGCGAGCTGGTGCTGTTCAAGGTGTGCGCAGCCCCTGACCGAAGGGGTGAGATAATCGAGATAGCGAACGTGTTCCGCGCGAAGATAGTTGATGTGGGCGGAAGCTCGCTCACCATCGAGGCGACAGGGGACGAGAACAAGCTGCGAGGCATGGAGGACCTCTTCCGCGCCTACGGCATCAAAGAGATAATCCGGACCGGCAAGATAGCGATGTCGCGCAACAGCAAGGAAGCATGAGGACAGCATGAGGAACGCAACGTGAGGAACGCATGAGGAACGGAACGTGAGGAACGCAACGTGAGGAAGACAGTGTGAGGAACGCAACGTGAAGGCAGGAAGCATGAGGACTGAAACATGAGGACAGTGTGTGCAGGACAACGTGAGGAAGACAGTGTGAGGAACGGAACGCGAGGACAGTGTGCAAGGCAGCGAAGAACGCCTACCAGTGCATAAGCCGCTCCGCACAGGCACAAACCAAGGAAAGGATGGAAGACGCAATGACCGTGAACATATTCCATGAGGCGGATGTGGACCCCGCCCTGATAAAGGCAAAGAAGGTGGCCGTCATAGGCTATGGGTCGCAGGGCCATGCCCACGCGCTCAACCTGCGTGATTCGGGCTGCGATGTGCGGGTCGGCCTGCGTGCCGGCTCTGCCTCGTGGGCTTTGGCCCAAGAGGCGGGGCTTCGTGTGGCAGCCATCGACGAGGCTGCCGAAGAGGCCGACCTGGTCATGGTGCTCGTCCCCGATTAGGTGCAGGCCGCCATCTATGAGGCGCACATAGCCCCCCATCTCAAGGCGGGCGACGTGCTTGCCTTTGCACACGGCTTCACCATACACTATGGGTACATCACAGCTCCGGCCGGGGTGGACGTCATCATGGTTGCCCCCAAGGGGCCTGGCCATATGGTGCGCCGCCAATATGTGGAAGGATCGGGGGTCCCCTGCCTGGCCTGCGTCCAACAAGACCACAGCGGCACGGCTTTGGCCCTTGCCTGTTCCTATGCCTGGGGCATCGGAGGGGCGCGCACAGGGATAGTCGAGACCACCTTCAAGGACGAGACCGAGACCGACCTCTTCGGCGAACAGGCAGTCCTGTGCGGCGGCGTGACCGCCCTTATCGAGGCAGGCTTCGAGGCCTTGGTCGAGGCAGGATATCCCCCCGAGATGGCCTATTTCGAATGCTATCATGAGATGAAGCTCATCGTGGACCTGATGTTCGAGGGAGGCATGCACACCATGCGCTCGTCGGTCTCGAATACGGCAGAGTACGGCGACTACCTAGCTGGCCCCCAGGTCATCGGCGAAGAAGCCAAATCAGCCATGAAGCATGTGCTCGCCGACATCCAGGACGGGAGCTTCGCCCGTGCCTTCATGGAAGACAGCGCCGCCGGATCCCCTTGGCTGCTTGCCCAACGCCAGGCTCATGCTGTTCGCGAGATAGAGCAGGTCGGCGCCCGCATCCGTTCCCTGTTCACCCGCAAAGGCCCAGAATAGGCAAGCATCGGCACTATGCCCCGATCCGCGCCCGCACCTGTTCCCTGGTCTCCCGCAAAGGAACAGAAGAGGTGCTTGTTCGAGCCTTCCTCGCGGCATCCTTCCCGATGCCCTGGAGCAATGATGCCCATCAAGTCGTCTGAACCCGCCGGCATAGGCCTACCTTCTGCGGAAAAATGGCGCTTTACGGCACTCAGGCACCGCAGAAGCCTTACCATAGGAGGGCTACACGAATTGGTGGGGAAGTGGACAAGAAGCCCCCCTTCCCGCCGATCGGACGAACGCAGGCGGCCGGGGCTTCCCCAGCTGCCCGAGAACCGCCGCGCGTGTGGCAGGCATGAGTTGCCCAGAGAAGTGCGTCCCAGAAAGGAAAGCCTATCATGCAGAAGAAGTACCTGATGACTCCAGGGCCGACCACGGTCCCCAGCGAAGTGCTGCTTGCGCAGGCCCGCCCCATGATCCACCACCGCACCCCCGACTTCAATGCGTGCGTGCGCGAGTGCGCCGAAGGGCTCAAGTACGTGTTCCAGACCGAGCTGAGCGATGTGCTCATGTTTGCCTCTTCGGGCACGGGCGCTATGGAATCGGCCATCGTCAACTGCTTCTGCCCGGGCGACAAGGTGATAGTGTGCTACAACGGCAAGTTCGGCCAGCGCATGGAATCGCTCTCGAAGGCCTATGGGCTTGAGGTCACGACACTTTCCTACGGCTGGCAGCAATGCGTCGATCCCCAAGACATCGCTGATGCCCTGGCTGCCGCCCCCGACACCCGTGGCGTCATTGTGACCCAATCGGAGACCTCGTCGGGCGTCCTGAACGATGTGGAGGCAGTCGGTGCCATCGTGCGGGCCTACCCCGAATGTGTGCTCATCGTCGATTCCATCACCGGCATCGGCGCTGTCGAATGCAAGACGGACGAATGGGGCCTCGATGTGGTCATGACCGGCTCCCAGAAAGGCCTCATGCTGCCTCCGGGGCTTGCTGCCTGCACGGTCTCGCCGAAGGCATGGAAGGCTTACGAGCGTTCGACCTTGCCCAAGTTCTACTTCGATTGGGGCAAGTACCGCAAGAGCCTCAAGGACGACACCACGCCCTTCACCCCGGCCGTCTCGCTCATGATAGGCCTTGCCGAGGCGCTGCGCCTCATCCGCGAAGAGGGCATCGAGAACGTGATAGCCCGTCACGCGAAGCTGGCCGAGGCCACCCGTCAGGGCTGCGTGGCTTTGGGCCTTGAGCTCTTCGCCCCGCCCGAGGGCCGTGGCAATGCGGTCACCCCGGTGTGGGTGCCCGAAGGCATCGACGGGAAGAAGCTGGTCAGCACGCTCAAGAACAAATACGGCGTCACCATAGCCGGAGGCCAGGACGATTATGCCGGAAGGATCTTCCGGGTAGGCCACCTGGGCTATGTCGGCGATTTCGACGTCATCGTGGTGCTTGCCGCACTCGAGATGGCACTCAAGGAGCTCGGCTACGTCTTCGAGGCGGGCGCGGGCATCAAGGCGGCCGAAGCCGTCTTGATGGGATGAGTGCCCTGAAGCGTGCCACAGGAAGCGCATCCTGCGCCGCAGGAAGCGCATCCGGCGCCGCAGGAAGCACTGCATGAGGCACCGCAGGAAGCACACCCTGCGCCGCAGGAAGCACAAGGTATGAGGTACAAGGTATGAGGCACCGCAGGAAGCACAAGGTATGAGGTACAACAGAAAAGGGACAACGTATGAGCGACAACAGCTCAGCGTTGCTTTACCCGGTGAGAACATGCTGCCGACCTGGCGGCGGAACGGAGGCTTGACCCATGGCTGACAAGGTATTGATAGCGGAAAAACTGGCAGAGGAAGGCATCCAGATACTGCGCGACCACGGCTTCGAGGTCGATGTCAAACTGGATCTGACCCCCGAAGAGCTGGTGGCGGCCATAGTGCCTTACCATGCCCTCATCGTGAGGAGCGCCACCCAGGCCACCCGGGAGGTCATCGAGGCGGGGGTTGCCCTCAAGGTGATAGGCCGCGCCGGCGTCGGCATCGACAATGTCGATGTCGAGGCGGCCACCGAGCGGGGCATCATCGTGTGCAACGCCCCCTTTTCGAACATCGTCTCGGCAGCAGAGCAGACCATGTGCCTGATGCTTGCCTGCGCACGCAAGACCCCCCAAGCCTACAACTCGATGCACGCAGGCAAGTGGGAACGTTCCAAGTTCATGGGGCTGGAGCTCTATGAGAAGACGCTTGCCATCTTCGGCCTGGGCCGCATCGGCTCGCTGGTGGCCGAAAGGGCGCGGGCATTCGGTATGAAGCTGATAGGCTACGACCCCTATTGCAGCCCGGCACGCGCCCAAGAGATGGGCGTCACCCTGTATGACACCGTAGACGAGATAGTCCCCCTGGCCGATTTCATCACCGTTCACCTGCCCAAGACCAAAGAGACCATAGGCATGTTCGGGCCAGAGCAGTATGCGGCCATGAAGGATGGCGTCGTTCTGGTGAACACCGCGCGCGGGGGCATCTACAACGTGGCTTCCCTTGCCGATTTCGTCGCGGCGGGCAAGATCGGCGCAGCCGGTATCGACGTGTACGAGAAGGAGCCCTGCACGACCAGCCCCCTGCACGAGTTCGACAACGTGATCCTGACCCCGCACCTGGGCGCCTCCACCAAAGAGGCGCAGGTCAGGGCAGGCACCCAGATTGCCGAGTACGTGGCGGCCGGCCTCAACGGCTCCATCGTGCCGACTGCCGTGAACATGGCGCCCGTGCCACCCGAGGTCATGGACGTGGTCGGCCCCTATGTGCCGGCCTGCCAGATGTTGGGTGCGCTGCTTGCCCAGGTAAGCGGCGAGCTTCCCAAGTACCTGAAGATCACCGCCGCAGGAGCTTTGGCCGGGTCCGACCTTTCCATCCTTTCCGTGGGGGCTTTGGGCGGCCTGCTTGCCGACCGCGGCATCACCGCGGTGACGCCCGTCAACGCAGAAGCCGTGGCAAAGCGCTTTGGCATCGAGGTCAGCACCGCGTCGAAGAGCGATGCCGCCGAATACGCCTCGACGGTTGCCATAAGCGCCGATGGCCAAGAAGCCGCCTGCACGATAGCAGGCAGCGCCCACACCCCCCGCATCGTATCGCTGCTCGGTTACCAGATGGAGGTCGTGCCCACCGCGAACTCCCTTATCTTCGAGTATTTCGATTCCCCCGGCAAGATCGGCACCATCGGCTCTATCCTGGGGGCTGCCGATATCAACATCACCACCATGCAGGTTGGCATGAAGCCCGAAGAGAAGCACGCCCTTGTGTTCATGAATGTGGAAGGCGATGTGACCGAAGAGATCCTGGACAAGCTGCGCGGGGCGCTGGAGTTACGCAAACTCTGGCACATCCGCTTGTAGAAGGTGCCGGGCGTTACAGGGGGCGCTGCGAAGCTCGCTCACGTACCTTGTGTACGCCGCGCTCGACCCTCGCGCCCCCTGCAACCGCCGGGCACCTTCTACTTTAGTGTAAGGGTGCCGGGCAGAGCGAGGGGCGCTGCGGGGGGCGCTCACGTACCTTGTGTACGCCGCGCTCGACCCTCGCGCCCCCTGCAATCGCCGGGCACCTTCTACACCGAAGTGTAAGGGCACCGGGCGTTGCGGGGGGGCGCGGGCGAACAGCTACACGAAAGGAAACCGACCTATGTCCCGAAAGATCGCCATCTTCGACACCACCTTGCGCGACGGCGAGCAATCGCCAGGCGCCTCCATGAACACTGAAGAGAAGCTGGTGGTGGCACGGGAGCTTCTCCGCCTCAAGGTGGATGTGATAGAGGCGGGATTCCCTATCTCGAGCCCCGGTGATTTCGAGAGCGTGCGCCGCATAGCCGAACTGGCGGGCGATTCTGCCGTTGTGTGCGCTTTGACCAGGGCGGTCGATAAGGATATC
>JAIRPR010000207.1 GCA_031256895.1 Coriobacteriaceae bacterium | reverse complement strand
TGAATCCTATCGTCGTTTTGGGATAGGCCGGAATCCCCATGCAAGACAAACGTTTGGATGTAAGGCCTATGAGGCTTACATTCCGGCTGTCGCGGGAACAGTCAGCCGTTGATCCATGGATATTTGCTCTTCATTGGATTTCTGCAACGAACATGCAGGAATTTGGTATAATTGGCTTCGTTTATATCTGCGGTCTTGCTTTGGAGGGTGTTTTGAGGAAGCTGGTTCTGCCACAAGGAAAAGAGGGACGTTCTGCGGTCGATATACCCGCGTCGGCAAAGCCGTCTCCTGAGAAGCCTGCCCTGTCGATGAATGCTGGGGGGGGGCCTTCCCAGTAGCATTCCCCCCTGGAAACAACCGCAAGGGGCGATGCCTGGCCTCGGCAAAGCCCAGGGGACACAAGATGCTGGCATACAGGCCGTGCGTGAGAGGGTGGCGGCTGCACGCAGATCCGTTTCTGAATCCGTAACCGATGCAAAGGGCAAGCTTGACAAGCTCAAGGCGATGATGCCTGATATCGGTGCGGCCGAATCAAGGCAATTGGACGAACAGGTCCAGCAAGCCCGCAACCAGCTGCAGGCGCTGCAGACAGCCGCCAAGAGGAAGGTCGCCGAGGAATTTGCAGCCCGCGGGCAGCGTGACGAGGAAGCCCTCGGCAGCTTGTGCGTCACTTTGGCCCCCCACACCGCATCCCTTGCCTGGCCCAAGGTGGCTGCCCAGACCGCTTCCCAGCCCAGCTTGGCCCAGTTCGTCAGCGTGGGCGAGGCCACGCCGCAAGCATGGCCGGCCTTGGTGCCCTTCAACGCGGGAAGGGGCATTTATCTGAGCGGGGAAACCCGCCTGGCAGCCCGGATCGCCCTGGAGGCGGTCACCCGTATCGTGGCGGGAGTGCCCGCACGCAACCTTGCCATCCACGTCTTCGACCCCCGGCTGACTGCCGCATTCGCCCGTTTGAGCCCGCTTCGCCAGCTGCGCCCCGAGAGCTTCCCGATCCCTGAGACCCAGGCCGCTGGCCTGCGGGCCACCTTGGAAGCCATACTGGGAGCGGCTTCCCTCTGTGCGGAAAAGGTGGCTGCAGCGGGTGCGGCCTCGCTTTCCGGCCTGTGGGAGAGCGACCCTTTGGCAGAGGGCGTGCTGCATGTCGTGGTCATCCTGGATTACCCGTATGCCATCGATGCCCAGCTCCATGGCCTGCTTGTGCGGGTGTCGCAGTTGGGAACGGCATCGGGTGTGCAACTGGTCATTCAAGAGGCGGCTGCATCCGAACCGGCGCGTGACGTGGTGCCAAGCGATCTTTCCCGACTTCATCAGCGTATCATCTGCAACCGTGACGACATCACCATAGAAGGCTATGACCCGGCCATACGGGTCCTTCCCACAAACGGCTTCGACGATGCGCGCGTGCAAGAGGTCGTGGCCGCACGTCTGGAGGCATCCAGCAAGCCCCAGCTCCCGGTGGTTCCCCTCGAAGAGATAATAGCCCAAGACATAGAAGAGCCTTGGCAGCACCGATCGCTCACCGAATTGCGGGCAACCATCGGGCGGAAGGGGCGCAACGGACTGCTCACGTTCGAGCTGAGGAGCGAATCGCCGCCCAACGCCAGCGTGCTTATCGGCGGCGCGGTGGGGCAAGGCAAATCGAACCTGCTCATGGACATCATCTATTCCCTGTGCTGTGCCTATGGCCCAGACGAGCTGGAGCTGCTCCTGCTCGACTTCAAGCAAGGGGTCGAGTTCAAGCGCTTCGATGCCAACAGCAGGGGTGAGAACTGGCTGCCCCATGCCCGCGTGCTCTGCCTCGAATCGAACCAGACCTTCGGCCTGGCGGTCCTGAGCTATGTCGATAACGAACTGGAACGGCGCTCTTCCGCCTTCAAACAGACCGTGCTGCCGGACGGCAGTACCGGCGTCAGCTCGCTCAAGGCATACCGTGAGGCGACCGGAAGGCCGCTGCCCCGTATCCTTGTGGTGATAGACGAGTTCCATCGCCTCTTCGAGGGCGAACGGGAGAACACCGAAGCAGCCGTAGGCCTTTTGGAGAACATCGCGAAACAGGGGCGCACCTATGGCGTGCACCTGATCTTGGCCTCGCAGACCATATCGGGCATCACGGCGATGGGTGCGCGCAAGGAAGGCATATTCGCGCAGTTCCCCGTGCGTTTGAGCTTGAAGAACACGGCAGCCGAGAGTCAGGCCATCATGTCGATGGGCAACAAGGCCGCCTCTGAGCTGAGCTTCAGGGGCGAGGTCATCTTGAACCAGAACACCGGGATGGACCCGCAGAACAGCAACGAGCGCGGCCTTTCGGCCTATGCCGACCCTGCCGTCTTTGCTTCGGTCCAAGCGCAGCTTTGGCGCAAGCAGCACGATCGGCCGCCCCTGATGCTCAACGGGAAGGCCTTCGCCCAGGTTCCCGAGCAACGCTTGGCGGACCACCTTTGCACCAGCATGAACGACGAGGCCTTGGAGCTTTGGCTGGGCCAGGGGGTCACCATCGGCATCGAGGAGCACAACGGCCGCCCAGCCGTGAGCGATGTGCCTTACCGCCTGCGCCTGACGCGCAACGCCGACCAGGGGGTCGCCCTCATAGGCCCCGATGACGAGCACATGCCGGTGGTCCCCTCGGTGCTTGCCTCGCTGTCTGCGAGCGCTGCGGCCTGGCTCAAGGGACAGGAGGCCAAGGTGGTCCTGCTGAACGGGGAAGGCGAGGCGCCCAAGCCCTACCTGAACGGCATCATGGGCCGCTTGCAGGAAGACGGCATCGGATGCGAGCTGGTTCCCAGGAGCAAGGTGCGTGAGTGGGTGCTTGGCCCCTTGCGTTCCCGCCTCGATTCCAAAACCCAAGCGCTTGATGCCAGAACGACCCTGGTGATAGCCTTAGGGCTTCAGCTCATTGCAGGTTTGGACGAGGAATTCACCGAAGGCGAAGGCTTTTCTGCGCCCCGCTACAGCGGACGCACGGTCTTGCAGGACCTGGCCTCGCAGGGCGCCATAAACGGGGTCTTCTTCATCGGCTGGTGGCACAACCTGCGTGCCGCCGAAGCTGACATGGGCATGAGGCGCACCGCCCTTTCGACCTATGTCACGGTCATGGCGGGCACCGAGGACATCAAATCCTTGGCGGGCGCCCGGGCGCAACGCATCGAAGGCCGTCCGCGCATCGGCGTCTACGACCGCAACGGCTCTGGCGGCCTTGTCGAGGTCATCCCCTATGCGATGCCGGCAAGCCTGGACGGCGCCTCTGACGAGGCGCGAACCGAAGGAGCTGCCCTCGAAGGGGCGCAAACCGAAGGGGCTTCCTCTGAAGCGGCGCGAACAGAAGGCGGTGCATGATGGCAGGGCAGCGCGAATACGAGGACTACCTGAGGGCATTGAAAGGCCGCTTCGTCGCTGAGGACGAATACGCACAGGCCATGGCAGAAGCGGAGAAGAGCGGCCAGGCAGCCTATAGCGATGCGGTACGGAAGCATCGGCAGCATAAAGAGGAATGGGAGGGCATCGAGAGGCGCGTGGACAAGCTGGAGAAGAGGCTTGCGTCGCTTTCGAGCCGTGTGGGCATCGCTCCGGAAACTGCGGGCATCGCCCCAGGAGCCGCGGGAAGCGCCCCGCAAGCCGCGGTTGTAGCCCCGCAAGCTGCAGGCCTTCTGGGAAACGCCTCCCCGGAAGGTGCGCCTTTTGCGGGAATCGCCTCCCCGGAAGCACTCGCCACTGCCCAAGGCGCCTTAGGGCAGGGTGTGGCACATGCGGGCAACCACATGCCGTTTCCCCTTCGCACCAGCACCGATGTTGACCGCACGCTGGATGCGCTGGCGGATGCGATCGAGAAGGCAGAAGAGAAGCTTGCCTGGGCCTTGCGCAACGACCCTGACGGCTTCATGACAGCCAGGACGGGCGTTGCGGCTGATGCCCGTGCTACGCAAGCAGCTCCCGCCGCACAGGCGGCCTCTGCGGCAGCAAGCCAGACGCCCCTGACGAAAAAGGGCGGCTGTCGGGGCACGGCCATGCTGTTGGGTACCATAGGCCTGCTGATGTGCGTATTGGGCATCTGCGCCCTGAGCGTACT
>JAIRPR010000196.1 GCA_031256895.1 Coriobacteriaceae bacterium | reverse complement strand
CAGTAAGGTGGCTGCATGTGTCCTTGTGGCCTCTGGGGGCTGCGCAACACAGGAAGCCCCAATTGCGCTATCATGGTAGCCATGAAGAAAATTGCAGTCATAGGGGGCGGAGCGGCCGGCCTTGCGGCGGCGGTGAACGCTGTCAGACCCACTGCGCAGGTGACCCTTTTCGAGGCTGCCGACCGCGTGGGAAAAAGCATTTTGGCCAGCGGAAACGGGCGTTGCAACTTCTCGAATGCCAACATAGACCCCCAACGTTACAACCAGCCTTTCTTTGTTGAGGAAAGCATGGGACGACTGCCTGCTGAAGAGGTCTTGCGCTTCTTCAAGGAACTGGGCCTGCTGTGGGCAGAAGAAGAGGAAGGCAGGCTGTACCCGAGGACCAATAAGGCAAGTTCGGTGCTTGACGTGCTACGCTTCGCAGCCGAAGGCCTAGGGGTGCGCTTCTGCCTGGGCGCAACCGTACAAGCGGTGACCCCGATCGAGGGAAGATATCAGGTGCATGCCGTTGGGCAGGACATCCCTGGAAGGGAAGGCCTCTTTGATGCGGTTATTCTTGCTTGCGGGGGGAAAGTGGCCCGGTCAATCCTGCCGCTGCATTACCCCTATCTCAGTCCGCGCCCGGTTTTGGGGGCGATAAAGACCGACACCGGCCCCATCCGGGGGCTGAACAACATCAGAGTACGCTGTGCCATCAGCGGGGCAGGATATTGCGAAAAAGGCGAAGTGCTGTTCAGGGATTACGGTATATCAGGCATCGCGACCTTCAACCTGTCTCGGGTGGTGGAGGCAGGCAGTACGGTGATCCTCGACTTCTTTCCCGAGCTGAGCCGCTTTGAGCTGGAGTGCATGCTGAAGGAACGCCTCGGGCTTTTGTCGAAACGGGAAGCCACCAGGCGCCCTTTGCAGCCAGGGCAGGACTGCCTGTTGGGCAATCGGCAAGAACAGAAGGATCAAAAGGAGCAGCAACAGCAAGGCAAGCAACAGCAAGGACAGAGGGCGCAACAGCAGCAACAACAACAGCAGCAAGAGCAGAGGGCGCAACAGCAACAGCCGCAGCAAGAGCAGAAGATGCAACAGCAACAGGCTTCGCGGCAGTTGTCCCAGCGGACAGCCTTGGAGTTCTGCGCCGGCATGCTGCAGGCACCGCTTGCGCGTGCCGTGTTGAGGCGTGCGCAGATCCATCCGGAAAAGGCCTTCGAGCCAGCACAGGCGGCAGCTTTGGCGCAAGCCCTGAAGGCTTTCCCGCTCGAGGTCTTGGGCATTGCAGACACCCAAAACTGTCAAGTGTGGCGTGGTGGCTTCTCAATCGAGCCGTTCGATCCGGCCACCATGGGCTCGAAGCTTGATGCGGGCTTGTATGCCGCAGGCGAAGCCCTTGACGTGGATGGGCCTTGTGGGGGATACAACCTGCACTGGGCTTGGACTTCAGGTATATTGGCGGGCAGGAACGCCGCCCTTTTTGTCGAGGATGCCGGAAGCCCTGCCATTGCCGTAAGCGGAGCCGCCCACATGGCTTGTTTTGCCGATCCGCATGCCGACGACGCCGGAAACGATGCAAGGTACCATGCTTGAGGCTGCCGAAATCGCGCTTCCGCTTGATGCGGGCATTCCGGGCAACGAGCATCTCATAGGCGAAGCTTTGGCTTTTGCGCTCGGTGTTGTGCCACGTCAGATAGAAACGTTTCGTGTTGTCAAGCGCAGCGTTGATGCACGGAAGAGGAACAGGGTATGTTTCGTTGCAACCATCGCCTTTTCGCTGGCTTCAAGGGATGAAGAGGAAAAGCTCTTGGCTTCCCTTGACATTCCCCCGCTCAGGCAACATATACCCTATGAGCCTTTGGAGATTCCCCGCCAGAAGGCTGCGGCATCGGTTCCGGAGTGCCAGAAAGCGCACAAGCCAGCCTTGGAGTGCCCAGGGGTGCGCAAGCTGGAACCGGAATGCCCGGAGGTGCGCGAGCCGGGCCCGGAGTGCCAGAAAGCGCACAAGCCAGCCTTGGAGTGCCCAGCAACTCCGGCTAGCTTCGTGCGGCCGGTGGTCGTTGGCATGGGGCCGGCCGGCCTGTTCGCTGCCCTTTATCTTGCTAAGGCAGGCTTAAAGCCCTTGGTTTTGGAGAGGGGCTGCGCCGTTGACCAACGTATGCACGATGTCGAGGCTTTCCAGGCAGGAGGGCCCCTCATACGGGAGAGCAATATACAGTTCGGAGAAGGCGGTGCCGGGACCTTTTCCGACGGAAAGTTGACCACCAATATCAAAAGCCCTTATCGTGCCCATATCCTACGCTGGCTTGTCGAAGCGGGAGCGCCCGAGGAAATAGAATGGCAGGCAAAGCCCCATATAGGGACCGATAACTTGATATCAGTGGTGCAAGCCATGAGGCAGCAGATCGTTCAGATGGGGGGTGAGGTTTGTTTTTCAAGCCGTTTGGATGCCCTGTATCTCAAGGAAGGGCGGCTTTCAGGCATTGGGGTGACCAGCACGAAGGAAGCAGGTCGGACCAAAATGAAAGCTGCCACCCATCTGGTGTTGGCGGTGGGGCATTCTGCCCGTGATACCTTTGCTATGCTCTTTGATGCAGGCCTAGAGCTGCATCAGAAGGCTTTTTCGGTAGGGGTGCGCATCGAACACGAGCAAACCTTGATAGACCGCACCCAGTACGGTGTCTGCGCAGGGCATCCTGCCTTGGGTGCCTCTGAATACAAATTGGCAGTCCATCTGGGATCCCCTGGGAGCAAGCCCAGCCGCAGTGTATACACCTTTTGCATGTGCCCTGGCGGGGAAGTGGTGTGCGCTGCCAGTGAAGAGGGCGGTGTGGCGGTGAACGGCATGAGCCGATTCTCACGTGAGGGGAAGAACGCGAACTCCGCCGTGCTGGTCAATGTGGAACCACGTGACTTGGGCAGTTCGGACCCGCTTGCCGGCATAGCGTTCCAGCGCCGTATCGAACAAGCAGCATACCGGTTGGCCTGCGCAAACGGAGGGAAGCCCTATGATGCTCCTGTCCAAAGGCTGGGGGATTTCCTGGCGGGCGCATCAAGCCTTTCCGGGAAAGCCGAGCCATTTCCTAGCTATGCACGGGGAGTGGTTTGGTGTGACCTGCGGCAATGCCTTCCTCCTTTTGTGGTTGACGCTTTGGTGGAAGCCTTCCCGCTGCTCGACCGGAAGCTACGGGGCTTTGCAAGCAAGAATGCCGTTCTGACAGGGGTTGAGACCCGTTCTTCTTCGCCCGTGCGCATCTGGCGGGACAAGAACCTGCAGGCGGTCCTGAGGCCGAGCAGCCAGGATGCCCCTGACTCAGGCAGGCCGAGCAGCCAGGATGCCCCTGACTCAGGCAGGCTGAGCAGCCAGGATGCCCCTGACCCAGGCAGGCCGAGCAGCCAGGATGCCCCTGACCCAAACGCAATGCCCAGCCAAGATGCCCTTGCTTCAGAGGCGCCACATGCGGGATCTTCCGACCAAAGTGGCTTCAGCCTACGGGGTAGCGGCATCTATCCCTGTGGCGAAGGGGCGGGCTATGCTGGCGGCATCATGAGCGCAGCTGCCGATGGCCTCAAAGTGGCAGAGGCCTTGGTACGGCATATCAGGGAAGCAGGGTAAGGTCGCGCTTTATTCAGGGTTGGGGTTCACGCGCAGGAACACCGAAGAGACAGGCCAAGGCCATGATGACACCAGAAGCCAAGGTGAACATCAGGTGGAGAAGGTCAGGCGTCCAGCTGGCCGGCATCCCCGCCAGCCAAGCGGCCAGCCAAGATCCCAGGCAAAGGCCACCGACCAGCACTGCGCTTCCTACGAGGATGCCAAAGAAGGCCATCAGGCGCGAGGCTTTCAGACAGAAGAGCCGAACCACGATGCCGGCAACTATCCACGAGCCGAGAACGCACCAGGTATATGGTTGTTTGAGCAGCCCTATCAAGTTTCCTTGGACGTCTGTTGCAGTCAGGTTCCCCTGCGAAAGCACGTTCCATCCTAAGATGTCCATCGACCCGAATGCCGCCAAGATGAAACTGAGCAAAGCAGCCAGCAAGATGTTAACGAAAGCATCTCGGGCGTTCAGCATAAAGCCGTTCACCAAGGGGCTTAACTGGGCTGTGCCGATGGGCAGATCCCCCGCGCCGAAGGCTCCGAACAAGACGGGTGCCAGCGCTGCGTTGGCCTGGCTATCGCCAAGGCGTCCCACGAAGAACCACCAAACGGAGCTTGCCACCAGAAGCAGGATGCCTGCCAGAAAGGCCTCATGGAAGAACAAGGTTGCGACCAGGGAAAAAAGCGCTAAGATACTGCCAAGGTGAGGTTTCAATACGGCTGCAGCCAAGATCATGGCAAACAGACCCCAGAACAAAGGGCCTGCCGCCTCGAAACCAAGGCTTGCAAGTGTGGTTTCCTGGCCTGTCGGAAGCCCAAACGCGAGCCCTGATGAAACGCCTGCATCCAGCATTCCGCCTTGTCCGGTGCCAATGCCCGTCCCAAGCTGCGCCACGAGCCCTGCCCCAAGCCCTGCCTCAAGCCCCAGGCCTTCACCTGTCGTCTGAGGCAGAAGGGGGGGAATATTGGCCAAGGCGACAAAGCCCAGCAGGCCGGCATTGCACAGGCTCCACAATCGGGCAAGGATAAGCCTTCCTTTGGGGCCCAGGCGCTCGAATGGCCGCCGTTGTCGCGTGGCATCGTCTTCTGCCGCATCAAGATCATCGAAGGCATCCCCCACGATTATGGCAAGCTCGCGCTGGCCTTTCTCCGGGTTTCCCAAGAAACGTGCCAGCTCTTCCGCAAAGTCGGAGATATGGCCATAGCGCTGTTCGCGATCGGGGTCGAGGGCATAGAACAGCACGTCATCTGCCCCTGCTTCCAAAGCCTCGCGACAAAGCGAAGGGAGAACCAGCTCTGCATTCCGTATGGCAGCTTCTGCCTGTTTAAGGTCGGGGGCTAAAAAGGGGTTCTCGCCTACCAGCATCTCGTAGGTCACGCTGGCCAATGCCCATTCGTCACAACGGCCGTCAAGGTTCTCCTGCCGCATTTGCTCGGGGGGCATATAGCCGATGGTGCCGCCGCTGGCTGCGCCAAAACCGGTGACATCAGAAAGGCGTGCAAGGCCGAAATCGGCAACCTTGACCTGTCCTTGTCGGTTGATGAGCACGTTATCGGGCTTAATGTCCAGGTGAAGCACCTGGTTGTCGTGGGCAATCTCAAGGGCACGGGCAATAGAAGCGAAGATGGCCGCCACAGCATCAAGGGAAAGCCTATCGCCGCAGTCCCGCAGAAGCTGAGTCAAGGTAAGGCCTTCAACATATTCCATGATCAGATAGGCGTTCTGCCCTTGAACCTCGAAATCGAGGACGCCTACGATAGAGGCGTCGCTCAGAAGTGCTGCCGTCCGGGCTTCGTCAAGCCCCGGCACGTTGCCGTATTCGAGGTCTTGGGGACACAAGGGGATGCACTTGATGGCCACCCTTCTTTGGATGCGTGTATCCCAGGCAAGCTGGACTTGCGCAAAACCGCCTTCTCCCGCCAAGGCGATTGGCCGGTATCGGTTGAGTATCAGTTGTTCTTCTGCCACAGTTTTTGATTTCCTTGCGTTGTCGGTTGCCTGCGATTGCCGGGCGGGTTACGGATATCAGACGACAAAGCGACCGAGGCTCCGGCAAAGCGCCATCGACAGCAGCGATACGGCGGCAAAGCGCCCGAGGCTCCGGCAAAGCGCCCGATGCAGTGGCAAAGCGCCCGAGGCTCCGGCAAAGCGTCATCGACAGCAGCGACGCAGCGGCAAAGCGCCCGACGCAACGACGCACTTGCAAGACGCCTTGGCTTTGGCTATCCAAAACCTCTTGCCAAAGAAGGTATTTTCGGGTTCTCGCAGATAAGAACCATATCATAGTGGAAGGCGAAAATCCACAAAAAACAAGCTGAACGAGCCGTAGCATTTCATGGTTATGAGGGTTTCTCTGTCGAGGGGGCCTATTTCCATGGAACTTGAGGCCTGAATCCGATAAACTTATGATGCGCTAGGGAAAGCCGCCGACAGCAGACAAGGAACCAGACGGAGGTACCTTAGTACAGAAACGCCCCTCAAACAGCTTGGAAGATTGCATGAGCCTTATCCCAAAACGGAACAATGCAAGAAGGCAGTACCTGTCTTTGGCCGCCTTGTTCTCGTGTGGCTTGGGAACAAACCTCATGTGGTGCAATTTCATCGGACATTCCAATGGCTTCCTGTCTTCTGCCCTAGAGTTCAGCCACTTGGTCAATGTGCGGGTCTTCTGGCTTGCGGGCATCAGCCTTGCTTGCGTGCTGTTGGCCATTCTTCCTGGCAAAGTGCGGCATTTGGACAAGCAGTTAAAATCGACAGTTCCCCTCTTGGCAGCATCAGCAACAGGTTTTTTTGCCCTGGCATATAGCCAATTCCTTTTTGACCCGCAGGTGCTCACCGTTGTTGGCTTAACCGTGGCAGGAAGCACCTATGCCTGGACGTCTGCGAAGTACAATCTGCTCATGGTAAGGGTGCTGGGAGTGAAAGGCACCCTTTGGGGCACCTTCGGCGCTCTGTCCATCATGTTGTTTGCCAGTGCCTTGACCCCGCTCATCCCGGATAACGGAGTTTTAGTAGCGATAGCCATGGCTTTGCCTGTTATGTCGGCCATCATTTTTGAGGTCACCAGAAGGGTGCTTCTGGCAAATCGCATCAACGAAACCGGAGAGGGTGCCAACGAAGGCGATGGGGCAGGAATCGGGCAGCAAAGGGAGGAAAAGGCAGGGATTGCAGAATGCATGGTGCCAGCTAAAAGGGTTTTTGGGGTCAGGGCACGGCCAAAGACCTTATCCGAGAACCCGCTTGACAAAGGTGCCTCCTATACCTTCATGGTTGCGGTAGCCCTCATGCTGGCAACGATACGTTCCCTGGGAGCGTATGGCGTATGGCAGGGCACTGAGATAGCAACCACTGCCTCCTTTGCATTCAGTTTACCCAGCGTTGCCTTGATGGTATGCCTTTTAGCGGTGTTCGCCTATTTCACCATCGGAAAGATGGAGGGGCATTCCATAGGGGTCAGGTTCATTCCTCCGATAATCGTGATATTCGCAGGCATTTTTATCGCTATCGTGCAAATCGGCTCGACCGGCTTTTCCTCGCAGATATACAACTACTCCCTCCTCGAGGCGGATGTGTGTTCGCATCTTTTGTTCTGGTGCGTGGTCGGGGCATCGATGGAGCGTCTGGCAGTCCCTTCTTTCCGTGTCATAGGAATTGCGGGAACAATCTATGGGTCTGCATCGGTGGCCTGGGTAGTATTGCTGGGGAACACGAACCTGGTCGATTATTCGTTCGTGGCCATCATAACCTACGGCCTTTTGGCAATAGCCCTGATTGGTATTTGGATGCTGCTGAAACAGAGCGAAAGAAGCGCCGCAAAGGCAACCCTGGATCCCTGGGGCGGCATCACGCCAGGGAAAGGAAGCCTTGTTCCTTCGGAAAACGCGACCGACATGATTGCTGCAAAATGCGAGGCGATATCCGAGGAATACCGCCTATCAACACGGGAAAAGGAGATAATCTTCCTGCTTGCACAAGGAAGGACAAGAAGATTCATATGCGAAGAGCTTGTCCTGTCCGACAACACCATCAAGACGCACCTGACACATATCTATGCAAAGATGGGGATATCAAGCCGCCAACAGATGTTCAACCTGCTCTGGGAGCATCCCGGACACCCTGGACAGCCTGGGCAATCGGCCTAGGAGAGGCAAGTCAGCCTTTTTCATGCCCAGCATATCACCGAAAGGAGGTTCTGCCCTACTTCGGTGACTCCTACTTCGGTGACTCCTTCTTCGCATGTCCACGCTGCTCTCCGCGACGCGCTTGTCGCATGTCTCCGCACTCATCCTGCCGCTTCTTCAGCTTAACAAATAGGTCATTTGCCCCCATCTTTGCCCCCATCACCCAGAGTGGGCGATGGGGCTCAGATAAGAATTACGACATTTTCGGCGATACCTTCTTTCCCTGCCTGCCGTTAAACTTGCCTTCGGCTTCGATGGAAAGGAGGCGTTTCCCGCAGATGGTACCTGCGAAACAAGAAAATCGGGGCATTAATCAAAAAAAGAAAAGGAGACGAGATGAAAGAAAGATTGAAGAAAAAGACTGCCCTGCTTGGTCGGCACAAGAAAAAGGCTCTTGCGGCTTCTCTGGTCCTTGCAGCCCTTTTGGCCATATGTTGGGGCTGCAGCCCCCAAGCATCGGACACTCAGGTGGGAACAGGCGAAAAGGCAAAGAGCAGCACGGCCGACAAAACGAAAGGAACAGAAGGGGCTGGTACTGGCACACAGGGTTATCAAGATGAACTAGGGCAGTTCAGTGGCTTTCCGGGCACTGGGCGTTTTGTGGATAACCTTGCCGCCCTGCCTGGCTTCTACAAGAATGCGGAAAAGAACGCTGCGAACGGAGAAGCGAACACCCCACGCCGCTACATCGACCGCAACGGCTTCTTGGTGCAACCGGTCCCCGCAGATCCTGCAGGGCGCAATATATCCTATCTGGATGCCGACAACCGCGGCTGTACTTCGTGTCACACCCTGGAGAACGCGCTTATGAGCCTGCCTACATATCATCGCCTGATATTCTTTGGATATCCGACCGAACAAGGCTATCAGAACTGTATCGCTTGCCATTCGCTTTCCTATTCGGGCATTGCTTTGTCGGATCCCATCCATACGATTCATTTCAACAGCACGATGTTCGTCGAGGACGATAAGGGCACCTGCCAATCCTGTCACTATCTCAGTCCCAGGACGGGGAAGTTCGAGCGATGGGACGAAGTGAAGTACAACCTTTACCACGGTATCACCGATGTCTCGGCAAAAGATGCAGGCATCAAGGTGACTTACGACCAGTCCACCATCACCCCCCCGGAGAACCGCGTCTTCAAGACCATCAAAGATGAGCCGCGCGAATGGTTGACCGATGATGCCGTTGTCGATGAGACCATCTATCAGAACTGGGTCATATCGCTCGACGGCGATTGCGAGAACCCTGCTGCGATGACCCTTCCCGATCTGGAAGCCAAGTTCGGCACCGTGAAGCAGGTCATGAAGATGGACTGCACCATCAATGGCGTTGGCCAAGCTACTATCATGCAGTGCGAAGTCGAGGGGATACCCCTGAAGGCTGTCATAGAATACGCCAAGCCGAAGGCAGGGGCTAACGTGCTCAGCCCCATTGGAAGTGACGGCTACAACTATGCCCAGATGGGTCTTGATTGGCTCATTGACAACGATGCCCTTATCGTTACCCGGATGGATGGCGAATACCTTCCGAACTCACAGGGCTATCCGTGCATGATCTGGGTCTATAAGACCTCGGGAGGCAACTTCACCAAGCGTATATCAAACTTGACCTTTATGACCCTGCCTGTAGACGAGATAGACTCCCAACTGTATATAGGCCAATTCACCGATGATAGGACGGGCGAGATATACTCCAAACCAAACAGCGGCATCTTGAACTACCCCACAGGGGTCGTCCTTTCAGGCGACGCTGCAAAGACAGTCCATCTGGAGGGCTTTGCTGACGCATGGGACGAGCCCATTAAGACGGTCGAGTTTTCCTTCGATCGCGGCAAGACCTGGACTGTCCTGGAGACGCCCAACAACAACGCCGATTATTGGACCTATTGGCGCCTCGATTTCGAGCCGCCTTCAAAGGGGGCTTATCTGCTTGAGATACGCACGACAAGCATCACGCCCGACAAGGCAGAACGGGTATGTCAATACAACACTCAATTCATGTTCACGGTGGAATAGAGGATAAGGAGCACTCATGAAGAACACAAGAAACCATGGCCGTGCCACCCTTTCAGCCATAGCAGGCATCGCAATGGCGGCTTCCATGACCACGGCAGCGGCTTTGGCGAACGAATCGCTATCAGAAGGGGCCTTGGCACCTGAGGGACTGGATACAGGTATCGGCACATCGCTTGACGCAAGCGAAACAAAGGCTTCGGTCACGGGAAGCACCAAGGTAGTGAAAGCAGAGGTAGCAGGACAATTCTCTTACACACAGACCCAGGTCACGCCTAATGCACAGATAAAACGGGTGTTTCAGAAGGCGGCAGCTGCCCTTTGTAACGCACGGGGCGGCTTCGTTGCGGAGAACCCCCTGGGATGGTGCCTTTCGGTTTCCGGCGATGTCGACAACGCCTTTAGCGCAAGCATAGACGAACTGGCGAACGAAAGCTCAATTAAGAACATCATGACCTGCACCTGCGGTGGAAACCCGGTAGGTGGCCGGGCAATCATCACTGCAGAGGTGAAAGGCATCCCGCTTGAGTACCTCTTCAACCGGGCTGGCGCCTCTCCCCATGCCAATACGGTGACCTTCGTTGCCGCAGACGGTACCGCCAAGTCCTTTCCCTTGGCCTACGCAATCGGCCATCATGCGGTGTTGAGCTACGAGATAGGCGAAGAAGATCTTTCGGCTTCGGTAGGTGGGAACAACCAACTGTGGATGGTGGGTACCCCGGCAAACTATTTCCTGCGGGACGTCTGCTCGGTCGTCTTTTCGAATGAAGACATCCTGCCCGAAGCGCCAGGTCTGTCTGACAGCCACCCCAACAGCCCCAATATCGGCATACTTGCCGCATCCCAGGAATAGGGGAAAGCCGTGTTAGCCCCCTTGTCGGTAGAGGCCGGAAAGCCGGTGTGCTTTTCCGGATATGCCGAAGACTATGGCAAACAGATCAAGGAAGTCCAGTTCTCCTTAGATGAGGGAAGGCATTGGACAAGTTATGACGTTTCTGATTCGACGCCAGACCTGTGGGTGTACTGGACCTTCTCATACACTCCTTTGGAACCAGGGAGCTATCGCTTGTACGTGCGATCGGTGAACGAAGAAGGAAAACCCAGCCCAGAAGCTGATGTTATAGAGCTCATGGCAACATAGGCAAAGGTGGGAAGTTGCCGGCCTCAAGCCTTCAGCGGTGCGAGGCCGGCCTTCTCTTGTCAACAAGCCCACAGGGGGGGTTCGGCAAGGCGGCAAGGCTTCAGCAGGGCAGAAGGGTCAGCAGGGTCCCGTCGACAACGAGCATGCCCTGTTGCATAGCTGGGGCGGGGCTTTAGCAGGGCAGTAAGCAGGTCACCTTGCCGAGCAGGGGCTCGAAGCTGACACCACGGTCTTTGAACTGGGGTTGTTCGGCTGACACCTTCATGGCGTCGTGGACGAAGTCACCGGCGAACGCAACGGATTCCGCAAGGCTCTTCCCCGCCATGACGGCAGCCAGCAGGCAGGAACAGTACAGGTCGCCTGTACCATGGAGCAGATAGGGCAGGAACTCGTTCTTTGCCTCGAAGAAATCGCAGCCATGGCCAGCGACGAAGTTGCGGATGAGCCCATCGCCACGCTGGATGCCCTTCAAGACGACATGTCGGGCACCTTTATCCAACAATGCCTCGATGATATCGCGGGCTTCGGCATCGTCGATGTCTGCACCTGTCCATCTTCTTCCCAAGATGATGGCAGCCTCGGTGAGGTTGGGGGTAAGTATGTCGGCACGGGAGGCCAATTGTGCCATTGCGCCGCAAAGCTCAGGGGTGTAGGTGGGATACACCTTGCCATGGTCGGCCATGACCGGGTCAACCACCCGCAGGGCGTCTGGGTAGGCCGCATAGACCTCTTTGATGCGATCCACTTGTTCTGGGGCTCCCAGGAAGCCGGAATAGACCGCGTCTATCTCGACGTCGATAGCCTTCCAGGCATCCAGGTAATCGGACAACATGGCGGTCGTGTCATGCATGTACCAACCGGGAAAGGCGGTGTGGGAAGAAAACAAGCCGGTCGGAACAGGGCACACATCACAACCGGCCGCTGAAAGGATGGGTATGGCCACACCCAAGGAACATTTCCCATAACCGCAGAGGTCATGGATGGCAGCTATGCGGGGGATATAGTTCCCTTTGCGGGCAGAGAGGTACAGGTCGTGTGCGTCCATGTGGGTTCGTCCCTTTTGCCTAATCGCTCTTCTTGTCTTTGTCGGTGCCTTCTTCTTCGTCGTCATCGAAGAACGACCAATCGTCTTCGCTTGCTTGATGGTTGGTGAACACCTTCCTGGTCCTGCGTTCCATGATGACGCAGGCGATAAGGCTTGCAACAAGCCCGAAAGCCACGAGGCAACCGATGCCTGCATAGGTCTCGAATACAAAATGGTAGAGCTCTGCGATGTCCATTGCTTCCTCATCTCAAATCATTGATGCAGGTCATAGTGAATCTTCTGCAATCGTTCGGGGGCTTGTCCTGGGGACGTGCGCAAGAGCCGCCCCAAGTCAGAGGGGCAAAGCCACAAAGCCCGTACACCCTGCGCGGGGATAAGGCGTGAACGACTGCATGGGCCGATTCAATGACCGTGAAAGTGCATTCTATCATAAGAAGCGTTGGGTTTTCTGCTCAACAGGACTTTTCTGCGCTATACTATAGACACCAGGTAATTGGCCACACCCAGTCGCAGTAACCTGCGGCTATAGCTGGTAACCGAACGACGGCCTGCAGCCGCGCCGTTCGAGTTACGGGCAAGGCCAAGACAGCAAAGGGGTGTGACCGGCAACGAACACCGGGTTACCGAAAGAAGACCTTCGTCGGCGCGCCATACCATCAGCCAAAAGCGCCACAAAGAGCGAGGAAAAGGAGAATGCCATGTTAGACGCACGCTTTGTCCGGGAAAACCTGGAAGCAGTGGGAAAGGCCATGAAAGACCGCAATGCCCCCTGGGATGCCGCCCGGTTCTTGGAACTGGACGAGGTCCGGCGTGAGACCATTGCAGATGAAGAATCTTTGCAGGCAAGCCGCAACGCCCTATCCAAGGATATCGGCCAGATGATGGCCGCGGGTGAAAAAGCACAGGCTGAAGAGGCAAAAGAAAAGGTACGTGCCATCAACGAGATGCTGGTGCGTGTGGGCCAGGAGCGGTCTGATGCCGAGCGCTTCTTGGACGAACTGCTCTTGAACATCCCCAATATGCCAGCCGATACCACGCCGGTGGGCGCTGACGAGAACGACAATCCCGAGATCCGCCGTTGGGGCGAACCGCCTGTCTTCGACTTCGAGCCGAAGGCGCATTGGGACTTAGGGCCGGAACTGGGGATCATCGACTTCGAACGTGCCGTGAAACTTGCGAAGAGCCGCTTCATCCTTTTGGGTGGTTTGGGCGCCCGGCTCGAACGAGCCATCATCAACTTCATGCTGGACACACACTTGGGGCGCGGCTACAAGGAGTGGTGGTGCCCAGCCCTGGCGAATGAGGAGACCCTTACCGGAACAGGCCAGCTACCGAAGTTCGAGGACGACCTGTTCAAAACGACAGAAGGGCTCTATCTCATTCCCACGGCCGAAGTACAGCTGACCAACATCCACGCGCGCGAGGTATTGGATGCCGGTGAGCTTCCGCTCAAATACTGCGCTTTCACACCTTGTTTTCGCGAAGAGGCGGGAAGCGCCGGGCGTGACACCCGCGGCCTTATCAGGGTACACCAGTTCGACAAGGTCGAAATGGTGAAGTATTCAAAGCCTGAGGAAAGCTTCGACGACCTGGAATCCATGGTTGCCGATGCCGAGAACATCCTGCGGCTTCTGGGGCTTCCCCATAGGGTGATAGCGCTTTGCACCGGTGACATCGGGTTCAGTGCGGCAAAGACCTACGACCTGGAGGTCTGGCTGCCTTCCTTCAACGGGTACAAGGAGATATCGTCTTGTTCCAACTGCACCGACTTCCAAGCCCGCAGAGCGCAGATAAAATACCGCGATCCAAGCGCCTTCAAGGGCACCCGCCTTGTCCATACCCTCAACGGGTCTGGCCTTGCGGTTGGCCGTACGATGGCAGCCATCCTGGAGAACTACCAACAAGCCGACGGGACGGTCAAGGTTCCCCCGGTGTTGGTTCCCTATATGGGCGGCATTGAGACCATCACGCCTGCTTGAGGAAACGGCATACCATGCCTTCCCCACCGCATTCACATCCAACGCCCAGGCAGACCCATCCGCGCAAACGCCAGACCGGCTACGAGAACCAGGTGAAGGAGCGCTATGGGCAGGCAAACCCGTACCCGATGCCGCACCCGGGGGCGAGCGGGCCTTTGCGCCCAGGAGAACAGCCTTCAGCGTATCCGGGCGTGAACCCAGGCTATGGCCAGCCTGTGCGCCCGGGGGCGCGACCCGGGCAGATGGGTGCGCATTCCCGCCCGGAGCAGACTGGCCAAGCAAGCGGTTTCTCGGAATTGCGCCCCGGTGCGCAGAAAAGACGCTCACTCAAGCAGAAGCGGGGCCTGCGATGGCCTCAGTTGGTGTTCCTCTTGTTTATTCTGGCCTTCGTGGTTTCAATAGGCCTGTTTTCCTGGGACAGGTGGTTTCGCTACGACGATGCGAAGGATTTCAGGGGGGAATGGACCCAAGTGAGCGCGGCTGCCCCTTCGGGTGGTTCAGGCCTGATGCCACCTGAGGGCACCAGCGATGGTGATGCAGGCCTGGCTGACGGTGCAAGCCAAGATGGCGGCACAGCTGCAGAGGGCAGCGGGGCAACAGACGGCAGCGGGGCAACAGAGGGCAGCGGGGCAACAGCAGAAGGCCAAGGCATGGAAGACGGCCAAGGCCTGGAAGGCGGCATCATGCCAGAAAGCCAGGGCGCCCCAGATGGGGGCATTGCCTCAGATGGTGCGGGGCTGACTACGTCGAACACTGCCCAAGGGCAGGCCTCGGCTTCGACCCCGGTGTCCATCAACGATAAAAAGATCCAGCTTACGCCCGAGGTCAGCTATGAATACACCCTTGACACCTGGAGCAAGACGGTTGTCTATACCTTTGGCACCATGAGAGGGTCAGGGAAGTACCGTTTCTCGCAGGACAGGAAGAAGCTGGTCATCATTGAGGGAGGCACCGACGACTGGATCCTTGCAGCGCGGATCGCCTTGGGGCTGGCTGAACCGGAGGAAGGCACCGATCCCGCGAAGACAACCATCCTGGTGAAGCCTTGACCACGCTTGCTATCTGCTCCATCACCATAAGGCATGACCGGGCAATCGTCGAACTGAGGCTGCAACCAGGCACTCCTCGCTATACCAGCCCTCAGCTCATCAGACAGGCCGAGGCGCGTTTCCCCCAGGTCTTTTCCAGCTTGCGCAGGCACAGCTGCAAGAACAGCGAAGGACCTGGCTTTGCCGCAGTCATAGACCACACCCCCCTTCCGCATCTTTTCGAGCACTTGGTCATCGACCTTCAGGTGCGGAGGACAGAAGACAGGCTGAAGACCTTCGTTGGAACCAGTGAGTGGCAAGATGAAGCAGCCGGCCTGGCGCGGGTCGAGGTGAGCTTCACCGATGATTTGAGCGCTTTACGGGCTTTTCATGATGCCACAAGAATTCTGGACCGTGCAATGCTATAGTTGAGGGCACGACCGGGCTCTTGAGTCCTTTTCTGTCAAAGCCTGGGTATCCTCAAGCCTAGCCTGCGGGAATTTGCCTGATAGGGTCTGCTTGTGGCGCTTTGTGGCTCTTCCGGGAAGCCCTTTCGGCCACGAGCGACTGCTTCAGAGGAACCGGGGATTGAAAGCCCTCGAGCCCAGGGCGGGCAACAACGATGCCCACGAGCCAGCCGACCGCGAACGAGAGAGCGTGAGATGCCCTCAGCACACATTGATTTTGACTTCACCAGCGACAAGGTAGCCCAGCGCGTCCTAAAGATGCGCTCTTCGGCTGTACGCGACCTGTTCTCTGCAGCGACCCGGGAAGATATCATATCGCTTTCGGGGGGGATGCCTGATGTCTCGCTTCTGCCTCAGACGTCCATCAGGAAGGCGGTCAAAGCCGCCGCCGATGACAAGCGCGCCTTGGCCTTGCAGTACACGGCTACCGACGGCCTTTTGGGAACAAAGCAGGTCGTATGCGACCTGGTGCGTGACGTGGGTATCCGCTGCAAGCCGGCCGACGTGCTGCTGACCACGGGGGCACAGGAGGCTTTGGATCTGGTTGCGAAGGCGTTCATCGACCCCGGCGACCTCATCTTGGCAGAAGGCCCCACCTATCTGGGGGCGTTACAGGCGTTTTCGGCTTATGAGCCCGAGATACGCTGCATCCCCTTGGACAATAAAGGCCTGCGGACAGACCTTCTTGAGGAAGAGCTGGCGCACATCGGGAAGGGCAAGGTGAAGTTCTTCTACACCATACCCAACTTCCAGAACCCCGCCGGCGTCACGATGGCTCCCGAGAGGCGCAAGCGTCTCATCGAGCTTTCCGAGGAATACGACTTCATGATAGTCGAGGACGACCCCTACGGGCGCTTGCGCTATGAGGGCGGCCATGCGTTGCCCCTGAAGGCCTTGTCCGACAAGGTCATCTACCTGGGCACGGTGTCGAAGACCTTCGCCCCTGGACTGCGAACCGGGTGGGTCATTGCCCCCCACTGCGTGCTTGCCCGCATCAATCTGGTGAAACAGGGCACCGACCTGTGCGGGAGCGCGTTCACCATGGTGGTGGTCGAGCATTACTTCAGGGACACCCCCTGGCAGAAGACCCTGCAGACCTTCATCGAGACCTACCGCGAGCGCCGCGACGCGATGCTCGCCGCATTGGAGGAGTTCTTCCCACCAGAGGCGACGTGGACGCACCCCGAAGGCGGCTTCTTCGTGTGGGTCACTTTGCCCCCCTATGTAGATACCGGGTCCATGTTGACAACAGCCCTGGAAAAGGGGGTCACCTACACCCCAGGTGATTCATTCTATCCAAAGGCGAGCGCCGGCAGGAACTGCATGAGGATAGCCTTCTGTTTCGAGAGCCCCGAGAACCTGCGCGAGGCAATCAGGCGTTTGGCCCTGGTCATCAACGACAGGCTGGAGCTGTACCGGGCCTTCCTTGATGCAGGCGCCATCAAGGGCACGGGAACAGGCTAAGGCATCAACCATGAAAGGCATGCCCTGAAGAAGGGCGATTCCGCATAAGGAAGGAAGAGGAAGGTATGAAAGTAGCGGTTCTGATGGGCGGCAGCTCCTTTGAGCGCGAGGTCTCGCTGGCAAGCGGCAAGCAGGTATGTGCCGCGTTGGAAGAGGCAGGCCACAAGGTGGTCCCCCTTGATACGACCAGTTCGCTGGTGCCCACCTTGCGCAGCGAACGCCCCCAGGTGTGCTATAGCGCGCTCCATGGCAAACATGGCGAGGACGGCACCATCCAAAGCCTTCTCGAGTTGTTGGAGATACCTTTCGTGGGCTCTTCCGCCTCGGTCTGCCGCAAGACCTGGAACAAGGCGGTCCTTCCTTCGGTCATGGGGGGGTACCGGTCCATCGAGCAGGAAGCCCCCACAGCATCTTGGCCGGCAGGCATCTGCATAGCCCGCGACGCCTTCAAAGACATGGGGGCGGCAACTGCGCTCGACTTGCTGGAGAAGCGCATCCCCGGCGGCTTCCCCCTGGCGGTCAAGCCTGCCTGCGGTGGCTCGGCCATGGGCGTCCATAAGGTGGAAAGTGCCGAAGGCCTTGGCGAAGCCATCCTGGATGCCTTGAGCTATGATGCCGAAGTCCTGATAACGCAATGGGTCAGCGGCGTCGAGCTGGCTGTCTCTATCCTGGGAGAGGGCTGGGACGCCCACGCCCTGCCCCCCGTCGAGATCGTGCCACGCAACGGCTTGCTCTATACCACCGAAGCACGGGTATTGACCAGTGCCGTCGATTTCTATACGCCGGTCAGGGAAGCCTCGCTGAGCAATGACGCATCGGAAGCGCAGGCCATTCGTGCCGAAATAGAAAGGGCAGCCCTGGAGGTATACCGGGCCTATGGGGTGCGTGACCTCGGGCGTGTAGACCTCATCTGGGACGGCGCTTGTGCCCAAGTGCTTGAGATAGACATATCCCCCGGCATGACCGAGCTATCGCTGTTCCCGGCAGCCTGCGCTGCAGCAGGCCTTTCGCTTCCAGCTGTCTTCGATTCCTTGGTGAGCAGCTACGCGTGAGTGTGAAGTGCAGACGGACTGCGGAAGCGGGCGGCGCGCGAGCGGGCCGGACGTGAGCTTTCAGAGGCCTTTTCAAGAGATACCAAGAATCTCGGGCCGCTTTGAGGGGGGATACCCTATAATGGGATCAGCTTCCCAGCCAGGGAAGGCCGAACTTGCGGTCGGGCTGTCTGGCAGGGAGAAGGGCACTAACATTTGAACCAGCCGTAGGTCCTCGAAAAGAGAAGGAGACAATCATGGGCAAAGGAATAGGTGCTTTTATCATTGGTGGATTGGTCGGTGCGGGGATAGCGCTTCTGTACGCCCCACGTCCCGGCGCGGAGACCCGTGCAATCGTTTCAGACAAACTGAATGAGACCTGGGGTCAGGCACAGGATTTCGGCGCACAGGCTTCAGCGAACGTCCAGCATCTGTATCAAGATGCGGCAGCCAAAGGCCAGCAGATATACCAGGGTGCCACAGCCAAAGGCCACGAAGTGGTCAATACCGTTGCCGCCAAAGGACAAGAGCTCTACGAGACGGCATCGGCCCGTGTTCATGAGGCAGCTGCAAATGTGAAGCCGGTGTTCGCAGAAAAGAACGATGAACTGCGCGAGAAGATAGAGGCCGCCCGTCAGCGCATCGCGTCACAGGTTGCCAAGAACGCCGAGACCGCTTCTGAGAAACATCCCCTTATCTTGGAGAGCGTCGAGGAAGCTGCTGACGACATCGCCGATGCGCCTGGTGCCGCAGCTGCCGCGGGCGAAGCGGCCCCAGAGTAAGACCGCTTGAACCGGTTGTTTGAAAGACATCGGGAACTGTTGTTGACAAAGGGCATCAAAGCGATGCCCTTGAAGGTTTATCATGACTAAAAACACCATAAGCTCGAATGAACTCATCGGCGCTCGTGTCGTTGGGGGCAAATCAGGAATCAAGCGTATCGGGAAGGTCCGCCATCTGGTGTTCCACCCTTCTGAGAGGCGGGCGATCGGTTTCATCGTGAAACGCCCGGACTTCTTGTGGATGTTCAGGCGCAAAGACCAGTTCGTTTCGCTTGACAGTTTCGATTGGCTTGACGGACGCGTCGTGGTAAGGAACACGCCGGACGCGACGGACGGCCGTGCATACAAGAGGCTCGGGCTGAACCCCGATGTCTGCGTCATCTGGATCGGGCTACCTCTCATGACCCAAGATGGTTCTACATTCGGCCTGGTGGGAAATGTGACCTTCAACCTTCTGACGGGAACGGTACTCAGCGTCGAGTCCGACTCAGGCATGGCATCGAACACCTTGTTGGGCAGACGCACCATACCGGCTGAAATGATCCAGGGCTTCCATAAAGGCATGGGAACCGCCTTGTCGATGCCTGGTTCGGGCACTGATCTGGCACATGCAGGCGGCGATGCCTCTAAGGGCGATCCTCCCGTGATCCTTGGTGCCTTGCTCGTCTGTGACGAGGCCGCCGCAGTGGTGGCAGAAGGCGGTGTCGCCGAAAAGGCTGGCAAGGCAACCGCAGTGGTGGCCGAAAAGGCCGGCAAGGTGGGGGCGGCCGTCTCGAGAACGGCCAGCGCCGCAGCGAAGACCACGGGCAAAGCCGTGAACATCGGCGCTTATGCGACCGGTCGGCAATTGGGTAAGTCAAAAGGCATGTTCTCTGCATTCAAAGAGGAATACAAGAAAAGCCGTCATGGGCGATAGGGTACTGAACAAAGGCCAGGGGGGAACGGCACTGAAGGGAAGATACGATCATCGTTTCGAGGGTGTCGATATCGCCCCGGCGAATGCCCGTCTTGAGACCCTTGCCAGTGCCGATCCGACCAAATCATGAAGGGAAGATATGAACAAGCGCTTTGAGAAGGCAGACGTCTTCAAGTTCGTTGGCCTGATGGCCTTCTTTCTTCTCATGGGCATCGTCTTACACCTGCTGTGGCCCTATCTTGCCGACCTTTTCAAGCCAGGGGGCATTGAAAGGACGCTTGAAAGCGTGCGCGGCGCAGGTCCTGCCGGAGTCCTCATTTTGCTGGGGCTTCAATGCCTCCAGATCGTGGTCGCCTTCATCCCTGGCGAAGTGACGCAGATTGCCGCAGGGCTTCTCTTTGGGCCTTGGCTGGGAGGCCTGGTCATACTGGTCGGTTGCATCATTGCGGGCGCTTTCGTGTTCGTCTTGGTCCATAAACTAGGGGCTCCATTCGTCCAAAGCGTGGTACCCATAAGATACTTGGACAAGTTCCGGGATTTCGAGCGTGCGGGGCGGCTCAATATCGTGGTGTTCATCTTGTTCCTTATCCCTGGCCTGCCGAAGGACGTGTTCACCTATCTGGTGCCCCTTACCGATATGCGCCTGCGCGATTTCTTGCTTCTTTCCAACATCGGACGCATCCCCGGCATCATCGTATCGACCTATGCTGCTGATGGGCTTGCCGAAGGGCGCTTTGTCGAAAGCATTGTCATCTTCATTGTTGCTGCCGGCATTGCTATCGCAGGCCTTCTTTGCCGTGAGAAGATAATGGGCGTGCTCTCCCGTTTCGAGAAGCCCAAAGGCTGATGCGGCCGTAAGGCTGGATTCGTAGGCAAGAAGGCGGACCCAGAGGCAACGCTGCCTTGAAGCGTTGTGGTCTTCGTTTTCAGATTCTGACGGCCAATGTAACAACAAGCGGACGATACGTTTACAAAACCATGACGAATTCCCATGGAGCCGGGGAACACTCCTTATCATGGCTTCAGAGACAATTATTGAAAGAGGGCGATCATGGTTTCACAGGAAAACGGTTCTTCCCATCAGCCTGAGACGGATGATGGTATTGATGCAGCTGTCGGCTCAGAAGGCCTCACCGACGAGATAGCAGCCGCCCTCGCGGAATTGAAGGCAGCTCAGGAAAAGCTCGACGCGCTCAAGGCAAAAGCCGCCGGGGCGACAAGTTCCGAAACGGCATCAGACGAACCAGGCACAGGATCTGTTGCAACAGGAACGGGCGATGGATTCCCCCTTGAGGTGGAGCCTATCCTTATCACGCCGGTGATGGCCGAATCGGCGATTTCCGCTAGCCATGCCGCCTCAAATGCCGAAACAACAGGTAGTGCCCCTGCCGTTGAAGGGCATTCCACCTTTACGCAAGGGGTGCCTGTTCCACCCGAAGGCGCAACAGCACCAGCCGACCCTTCGTCAGCCTCTGCACCACCATTTCCCACAGAAGGGACACCTCCTCCGCCGAGCCCCTATGCACAACAACCCCCCCGCCATGCATCGGCACAACAGGGTACCGGGCAGACCCCCCCGCCACCTTACTATCAACCAACGATGGTTTCGAAAGACCACGTTGCGGCAGGCTTGTTGGGCATCTTCCTGGGAAGCATGGGCATCCATAAGTTCTATCTGGGCTATAACACCGCTGGGTTCATGATGTTGGCTATCAGCATATTGGGATCTATCTTCACCTTTGGTGCAGCGGCGGCCACCGTGGGGCTTGTGGGCATCATCGAAGGCATCGTGTACCTGCTCAAGCCGCAAAGTGAATTCGAGCAGACGTATGTCTACAACAAGCGCGAATGGTTCTAAGGTCCAGCGGGACACGGGCAGTGGGACAAGGGGGGATACGGGCAGCGGGACAGAGGGACGGTTCAGTGGGACACAGGGACGGTTCGTAACCACTGAAAAAGCCATGTTCTATCCGCCCCTACGCCCAGCATGGCGCGATTGGGCGCACGAGACATGGCTCCCTGAGAGATAACGCTGTCGAAGGCA
>JAIRPR010000179.1 GCA_031256895.1 Coriobacteriaceae bacterium | reverse complement strand
AACGGACGCATGGGCAGGCTCTGGCAGACCCTTATCCTTGCCAAGTGGAATGAGATTTTCGCTTGGATACCGATGGAGACGGTGGTCTACAAGAAAAGGCCTGAATACTACGACACGCTGCAGGCGGCGCAGAGAGTGGCCGATGCCAGCGCATTCATCGAATTCACGCTCGCGGCGATTTTGGAAACTTTGCAAAACACAGACTCCGACTTGCGCTGCTACGAGCAAGCCAAGCACCAAGTTGAGCACCAAGTTAAGCACCAAGTTAAGCACCAAGTTAAGCACCAAGTTAAGCACCAAGTCGAATTAACCGAAACGCAAATGGCTGTGTTGAAAGCTCTTGAGAACAAATCGCTTTCGCGCAAAGAGATTTTTGCCGCAATCGGAATAAGCGTTGACACGAGGGCATTCAAGCGACATGTTGAACCGCTTTTGGATGCCGGCCTCGTCAAAATGACCATCCCTGACAAACCAAACAGCCGCAACCAAAAGTATGTCAGGGCTTAATGGAGGGTAACTATGCTGTCAGAAACGATATAATCAAGGTGCCCCTGCACAGCAGAAGCCCTTGCTGTTTTATCGGTTCTTCACGATTGCAGGCCTAAAAGCCCTTTGAAAGCGTCCCTTTCCTCATCGCGTATCTTGAGCGCTTTCTCGCAATAATGCTCGAAGGACCCATAAAGGCACGCGACCTCATCGAAGAAGGCATCGAGGTATTCCTCCCGTGCTTCGAACAGCGCCTTGATTACTTCGATTTCCTGAGGCGTCCTTCCAACCGACCGGCACGCAAGATCCCTTTCGTTCTGTTCGGCGTTCCAGGCGTTTGCCGCCAGATAGTCATCCAGGACAGCCTGCCTATCAAGGCCTGCAAGGGCAAGTATCAGGGCGCTCAAGACCCCTGCCCTGTCCTTTCCGTTGACACAGTGGAAGAGCGAAGGGACGCCCCTTGCCGCAATCATATGCAGGATGATGGCAAAGAACGAAGCATGGTGTGCCATCTTGCGATATTGCGCAACCATGCGCTCGCCCGGCCTGCCATAACGTGCCACCAGCGAACTGTCCCAATCCTTTGCCGTGTGCTGGGGGGAATCCTGCACGTCCACGGCGAAGGTGATGGCTTCGGCATTCAAGCCTTGAGGGGTCGGCCTGCTGGCAACCTCACTTGGTTTTCGCAGGTCATAGATGACCTCTACCGCAAGGGAGCCGAGCATCTTGGCCTCAAACGTGTCCATGGTGCTCAGTTCCCGCGAACGGTATATGCACGATGCAGAACCAGGGCCCACCTTCCGGATTCCGTAGGACTGCATCACCTGGACGATTGTTGGTATTGACCCTGCGTCCCCGCACAGCGCCGACACAGGCTGCCGGCCATACATGGCTTCAGGCAAGATGGCCGGCTTTGGTTGCGAGCCGGCCGTTACAACAGGCGTGAGGCCGGATAAGTGCTTGGATCGCTGCCCGGGGAGAACGGGTGGCAGGGTATGGGGGGCAGGCTGTGGTACCGGCAATGCCTCAGGCACGGGGTCTGGCACACACGCCTTCCACACGGGCTTGGTGCCTTAGCCTACGATGTCGATGGTGTCACCGACCGCGATGGTACCGCCTCGGACGACCTTCGTGAACACGCCTTCACGAGGCATGATGCAGTCCCCCATCTCGTGGTAGATGGCGCAGTGGGCATGGCATTCCTTGCCTATCTGGGTTAGTTCCAGGATTACCTCGTTACAGGCGAAACGTGTTCCAATGGGCAAGGTTTTGAGGTCGAAGCCCTCTACGATGATGTTCTCGCCAAAGGATCCATCGTTTACCTGTGCGCCCTTTTCCTTGAAGTCCTCGATGCTCTCATAGCCAAGAAGGCTTACCTGCCGGTGCCATTTCCCTGCGTGGGCATCCCCGGTGATGCCGAAATCCTCTTCCAGGGTGACCGAATCGGTACCGGTCTTTTGGATGCCTTTGATGTCGCTGGTGCATACCGCTTTGACTGTTCCCATGTTTTTAGGGCCTTTCTTATCTGTCGATACGACGTACGCCACCCTCGTCGCACCCGGTGCATATACCCAAAGACGCAGCCGCTGCACTACGGGCCTTCTGAGTTCGGACGACATCGAGCCACTCGTCGCGTCGCTGTCGTGTGCGCCCGTCAAAAGGTATTCCAACGTCCTCAAATTAAGCGTGTGTATAGGGTAGCGGAAACCTGTCGGAATGCCAAGTATGCATTTGCCGCCCTGTGACCGAGAAACCACATACGCGCATGCTCAGAGAAGCGTTGCTGACTGCCTGACCCTTTTCACGAGCCGTCCATCTGTGGCAAAAGTGACCACCTCGAAGCTTAAGTCTTTTCCCGCCTTGCCCGCAGTCTCGCGGTAGGGGGAAGCATTGCCCAGGCCGGAGCCGTCGTATATGTGGTACCCGCTTTTTACGAGGGCAGCCCTTGCTGCTTGCTCTATGCCCCCGCAGCAGGGAACCTCCATCCGGGCAACCGTTACCGAGGCTACCTCGTTTGCCTGCACTATCTCGGCCAGCTTGACATGATAGTCGGTCGAGTCAAGCTTGGGGCAACCGATGATGGTGACCCTTCCTGCCATGAGGTCTTGATGGAAGGTTGCCGATGCGAAAGCAGTACAATCAGCGGCAATCAGGATGTCAGACCCAGGGAAACAGGGGGCATGGGGCGAGACCAGCTTTATCTGCACAGGCCAGGAGCTTATCTTGCTGGGGGTGGAAGGCACGAAGGCCGCTGCGACACGCTGCTCGAAGGTGATGGCTCCGACCGGACAGGCGGGAAGACAATCCCCTAAGCCATCACAATAGTGTTCGTTGACCAGCCGTGCCTTTCCATCCACAAGGACGATGGCCCCTTCATGGCAAGCCTTGACACACAGCCCGCAGCCATTGCAGGCAGCTTCATCAATGACAATGATGGTCCTACTTCCTTCTTCACTCACGGTATCCATGGTTGCAACTTCTTTCTTCTTGACCTGATATCCTGACGCACCAGAAAACTGCCTTCGTCATTCAGCTGAAGGCACACATGCTTCATGCTGTTTGGCCTTCGCCCAAAGTGCTTCCAATTCCTCAAAGGCAAGCTCGTTTGCCTCTTTGCCGCGTGCCCAGGCTGCCCCTTCGATGAATGCCCAACGGGCACGAAACTTCGCACAGGCGGCTCGCAGGGCACCTTCGGCATCGATGCCCATCTTACGGGCTACATTGACCAAGCTGAAAAGCACATCCCCGAACTCCAGCTCGACTTCATCCCCACCTTGAACCTTTCCTCTTTTGTCCTTGTGTGCCGAAGCATAGGCTGCCTTCAGCTCGTCAATCTCCGAGAACACCTGTTCCCAGACCTCATCCAAGGTCTCCCACTCGAAGCCAGCTGAAACCGCTTTACGCGAGATCTTCTGTGCCTGCATCAAGGCGGGGAAGCCAGACGGTACGGCATCGAGCAAGCCGGTCTTATGAATGCCGTAATGCGGGGATGCCCCAGGCTGTCCATCTTGCACGCTGGGGGCTGCCCTCATGGCGCCTCCTTCGTTCTCGGCCTGTTTCACCTTGTCCCAAAGCTCGAGGACATCGCCGGCGCTTGTCGCTTGTGCCTCTCCGAACACATGGGGGTGGCGCCGTATCATCTTCTCGTTGATGTCGCGGCATACGTCGTCGATGTCGAACTCCCCTGCGTCTTGGGCTATCTGGCTTTGCAGGACCACCTGGAGAAGCACATCGCCGAGCTCTTCCCTTAAATGGGCAGTGTCACAGGCCTCTATGGCATCGACCGCCTCATAGGCTTCTTCCAGCATGTTCGAAGCGATGCTCCGATGCGTTTGCTCGCGGTCCCAAGGGCAGCCTGAAGGCGACCTCAAAATGGCTATCGTCTCAATAAAGTCATCGAATGCGGGGTGATGGGGCATGCCTTCTCCTTTTTCGTGAGCTTCCGTTCCCTGAACGGCAACCCTTCGAGGGATTCCGATGACCAGTATACCGCAAGGATTGAACGGGGATGAACAGGGATGACCAATGTTTATCTGAGTGGTGCTTTCGTCAGTTGCACATGCTTGGTGAAGTCCTGTTCAGATATGAATGACAAATCCCAGCTCATATGCACTCCAACCCCCGATGGATCTCTTTGGCTACCGCATAGGCCAAAAGAACAGGAACAGCATTGCCAACCTGTTTGTATTGGCTGCCCACGCTTCCGCTGAACTCCCATTCGTCCGGGAAGCATTGGATCCGTGCGCTTTCTCTCACGTTGAACGGGCGCGCTTCGAGGGGGTGACATCTGTCGGTTTGTTTTTGCGATGGCGAGGTCAACACCGTCAACGACGGTTCGTCCAGGCTCAAACGCCTCAAGATTCCTGTTCGTCCGCCACCCATGTTCCAACAACTCTTCATGTATTCTTTCGCTCTATCGGTAGGTATGTCGCGCCAATAGCCCCCCGGCGGAACCAGCTCGAAGATTCCTCGCTTGTATTCCGAATACTGTGCCCCTTCGCTTTCTGGCACATTATGAAGCACATCGCGCAACACGGGTTTGTATTCGTGCGGTTGGGGGAAGACGATTCTTATTTTTTCAGTCAGATCGTTGCGTATACCAATGGTGATAAGGCGTTCCCGTTTTTGAGCGACACCATAATCCCAAGCATTCAAGACTTGTTTTTGGATGGCATATCCGGCTTCAGCAAATATCCTTGAGATTGTCTTATAGGTGCGCCCTCTATCGTGTGTCAACAAGCCTCTTACGTTTTCGAACAGGAACGTCTTCGGACGGAGTTTTTGAAGGAACACTGCAAAATGTTAGAAGAGCGTCCCACGCGCATCCTCGAGACCAAGCCTTTTGCCAGCATAGGAAAAGGATTGGCAGGGCGCTCC
>JAIRPR010000131.1 GCA_031256895.1 Coriobacteriaceae bacterium | reverse complement strand
AGAGGCCTGTTCCCTCTGGTCCACCTTCCTGTGCGCCCTGCTCTATCTTTTCGCGCTCATGGCGCCGCCCCCCATCGCTGCGGCCATCTGGGTATGTCTGCCGCTGGTGAGCGGCCTATGCCTGCTTCAGTGTCAAGGCGATGAAGCGCCCGCCGCCCGTGCTTCCCAGGGCACGGGCGCAGCAGCCGCAAATGCTTCCCAGGGCACGGACGCAGCAGCCGCCAATGCTCCCCATGGTCTAAGCACAGCTGGCAGTTACGCCTTCCCCCCTGTTGGCGCTGCTTCGGAAAGCCTTCGCAAGAAGGGTCGCTGGAAGCTCATCCCCCATTGGTGGTTCGGCCTTTCAGTCTTCGCGGTCAGCCTTTGCATCGCCTTGCCGGTCGGCTTGAGCCCCCTTACCGCGCTCGGTGACGGGCAACTGGGCTTTGCGACCCTTTCTGGCCTTGTGCTTGCTGTCATCCTGGTCATCCACTGTGTCATCTTTGCACGTCGCATCAACCTGGCGACCTTCTATCGCATCCTGTGCCCGCTCACGGTGTCGGGGCTCTTCCTTATCGCCTTGCCTTCGCCTGTCATGGCCTTCATAGGCTATGGGCTGGTCTTTGCCGCTCAATGGGTCTTGTACCTCAGTGTATGGATATACCTGGCCGAACTGTGCCATCGGGCAGATGCCGATCCTGTCCTGGTGTTCGTGGTGGGAAGGGTCTTCTTCGAGCTGGGCTTCTTGATAGCCTATCTTCTTGGAGGAAGGCTCCCCCTTCTGGTTCAGGAAGGTGTCACAGAACCGGTGTTCATCGTGTTTGCGGTTGCGGCGTTCTTCGTGGCAAGCACCATCTTCCCCATCAATGCCGACGACATGCGGGAGAGAAGCCATGCATACCCGATCGGTACCGATCGGGGAATGGCAGGCAGAGGGTTTGCCGATACGGGCAGCATTCCCGCAAGCAGCCAGGACATGATGCGCACGCTGTTGGAGCAGCATACACAACGCCTCGCCTTGCGCCATGGGCTCTCGCCCCGCGAAAGCGAGATAGTGTATTACCTGGTGCGCGGCTATAGCCTGCCATCCATCCGCAACGAGCTCTTCATTGCCCGCTCAACCATAGACACACATGTGCAACACATCTACAAGAAATGCGGCATCCATTCCCGCCAGGAGCTGATAGCCCTCTTCGAACAGACGAACCCAGGAACAGAAAGCCCCTGACCAAAAGACACGCAGGTGGATCGGTCACACTTAAATGGAGCGGACCGAGAAATGCATGAATCTGAAAGAGAGGGCAAACTCCCACAACGATTTGTGTTCCTGCCGAGAAACGGAATGGAGCAAAGGAAGAAGTATCACAACGTATAATGCAGCATATCCAAAGAGACTGGCGTTAAACCCCATGAACCGATGGCAGCAAGCACGAGCGCACATAAGAGAAGGTGTTCACTTGAACGAACGTCTCATTGTGGTAGTAATGCTATCGACCCAGGTATCGCAAGGTTCATCAATCGGTGCACGTTCCCCGCGCCTTTGGCACAGTGATTCAACCAATGCTGTCAGCCAGGCACTCGCTAAAATGTCACGATTTGAGACATGGTTGACCGAAACCTGATATTCAACCCATTCGTGAAGGCTCAATATCTTTATCTCGGTATCAAACTCATCCTCAATCTCTTTGATTCTATTTACTATGTCATTGCGAATATCAGGCTGTTCGTCCGTGACGAAACCGGCAATTGCTACCCGAGAAGCAGTTTCCAGTTTATCTCCGAGTTCGTTCAATTCATCGCCGAGATAGAACTTCTGATATTTTGCATCCCAAGACTCACGTATCTCGCAGCCATCTTTCAGCTCGATGTCACCAACATTTCCATGTTTCTTGTTAGCGGAGCGCATCTGCGAAAGTGGTTCAAGGTAGCCGTCAGCATATTCGAGATCGAATAATGCCTGCATGAAGCTGTGAAGGGCAATCTCAAATGCTCGTGCGGGAAAAGTAGTGTTAGAAAGGAAGACTTTCACTGCCCTCACGACTTTCGGAAGAGTCACACCTTTTGCAGCACCAAGGGCTCCCATTGCGATCTCGCAGCTGTTTTTGAACTCATCAGACTTGTTCTGTAAAACAGAAAGAACATATTCGAGTGCTACTCTCGGATCTGTATTGCGTGACTCAAGGCGTGAGACTAATTCTAACCAGGTCTTACGAGGGCCTCTTAATTGTGCCTTATATACATCTGAATAAGGATAATTCTCGGCCAAGCCACGCGTCATCATCGCTCCATCAGCATTAAGTCTGAGAAGCCCATACCGTCTCAAGAATGGGGTAATGTGGGTCTTATCTATGTTCCTCATCGATATGCCTTCAACCCAAGAAAAGCTATTGGCTTGGTTGCTACCCTTATGCAAGCGGATACACTGCTCTGGGCAAATCACCTTTATGGCTAACTGCATCACTGCTACTGCAACAAGTGAGCGCCCATAATTGCTGGTTATGCCTTCAGCCATGCGATCCAGCAGCATCCTATCGGCAGCAGGAATTTCCCGCGAGAAACCTGAGCAAGCCAATTGCTCAATCATATGATCCAAAAACCCTGCTTTTAAGGTTTCCTGAATCTTTTCATAACGTAGCTTTGCATTCTCGCTTTGTCTCCCCTCCAAGAACTCCGAATAAGAACCATCTTCAAAAAGAATGCTCTTGTTTATAAAGACACTCAAGTGTGTTTGCTCATCGGTCCCCATTTTATACCCTCTTCCTCAACTGGACGCTTCGGGGGGTGAGTGTGGGAAACTCATACGGTATCAGCCATTCTCCCTCCCTTATCTGGCTGTTGGTTCGCCAATTACGAATCTCTATGCCAAGCTTCCTCAGTCTCCTTGCGACCTCGATCAGTTCGTTTTCCGGTATCCCCCACCTGGAGCTTAGCTCTTTCGATTCCATGATTCGCCTCGTCACTGGCCCCGATGCAATATCCGCCAGAATCGCGTACAGTTCTCCTTTTGACCTGCACGACAAGTGGCATCTGATTTTTGGTTTATATTGATAATAGCTGCTGAGTTGGATCAAGTCTTCTTTCAATCCGTTACCGCGCAAGGTTTCCTCAATTGCTTTCCACATGACGGTGTAGGTCGAAAGGCTTGAACCATGAGCTTCACAGACTATTCTCTTAACAGGCAAAACCCAATTCTCGGTAGGTTCTACTATCAGTTTTATCGTTGTAGAAGGGGCTTCTTCCAAGCCTTTCTGTATAACATCGACCTCAAGGGAACTTCCCCATAAGACGTCGATCGAATAGCGACCGTCAAGACTGTCTTGCGGAATCAAGGCAAAATCCTCACTCAGATTTGCCGTATAGGAATAAGACTTCGCCAGAGGCTGTTGAAAGGCTTGTGTGGCGAGGGCATTCTTTGCTTTTTCTTGGTATGAACGACTTAATTCCCTTTTCCTTGACCGAAAACCCAAGGTATCATGAGGATCGAGCTTCTCAAGAGTAAATGGAATGTTGCGTTTGAACACTTGGCTGCGGATAGAAAGTGCCATTATCCTCGCAAATTGAGGTGGTACGGAATTGCCTATTTGTTGAATAATGGCACCCTTTGAGCCACAGATGATATAGTCGTCTGGAAAAGTTTGAAGACGTTTGTGTTCGGGCACCGAGAAATGCCGATTCTCCCAATGAAAGGGTCCAGTGTACAGTCCTCCTCTAGCCTTTATCGTTCGAACGGGGGTTTCTGGATCTGCCTTATACATAAAATCTGAGAATTTCGACCGCCAGGAGAAGAAAGCATGGGGGTTGCCCATCTCGCTTGTATAGTAGCTATAGTTCAATCCTGGTGGTATCCCCGGTATAAGATGTGCCCATCTGCCACCTATTTGTCCCGGTACATCACCCTCCTGGTTCGGTGCTGTCGCCAAAGCAAGTTCAGCAGAATAGAAAGGCCTCTTCTCTGAAGAATCGGGGCCAAAAAGTGGTTTAGGAAATAAATAGATGCCATCTTGAAGACCTACGATGATAAGTCGTTCACGATGTTGGGGAACGCCATAGTCGGCCGAATCGAGAATGCGATAAAAAAGATGGTACCCTATAGACGAAAAGCCTTCGATTATCTCTTTCCAAGGTCCACCTTTCTCAGCGCCTACAATGCCATAGACATTCTCAAAAAGAAAGCCTTTGGGTGAAAGCCTTTCTAAGATTCGTATGTATTCCTTGAAAAGCATGCCACGTTCGTCGTTTGTGCCAAGAACACCGTTCGCCCTTCTTCCGGCTGCAGAGAAAGTCTGGCAAGGGGGTCCACCTATGACGAAATCAACGGTACTGAACTGCGGATTGTATTCCCTGATATCCATGCAGGAGACCGTTTGTTCCATGGAGTTGTCTGATATTTGGGAATTTCTCCGTATCGTCTCACAGAAATCCTTTTCTATCTCGACTGATTCTATGATATCGAAGCCAGCATCACTAAAACCAATGTCCAGCCCTCCAGCTCCTGAAAATAGGCTGAGAACCTTGATGGGCGGTTTTTCTTTGTCAGAAGTGCGACAATAGAAGCGCAACATTGACCCGAAAGTATCAGGCCAGCCTGAAACAGAGGTATCACAATCGGTGATGAAGTGATGGCTAGCAGGGACAAGCATGAAGTACACTCCTAAGCAACCAAGGTTTAACTCTAATCATTATAGCGTTCATGGATGCAAATCAAGCCGATGGTAAGGAATAGGGGAAAAGATGCAAATTGGATAACGCTGCCACTCCTGCCGCCCCACAAAGGGGGCGGCAGGTAAAAAAGCTTGCCGCTCACCTACGGAAGGCTGCCCGGCACAGGCCTCCCACCGGATCGGGCTCCCTTGCCTCATACGGAAGGCTGCCCGGCGCAGGTCTCTCACCAACACCCGTTGCACGCTTTAGGCAAGCGGCTTTCCGGCAGCGGAGGCTCCGGTGGCAAAGCCTGAATAGCAGGCCCAACCGAAGGGGAATCCTCCCAGGTCAGAATAGGCCGCTCCACCGTAGAGAACACCAATGGTCTCACAGCCCGCAGAATACAGGCCGCTGATGGGGTCGCCTTTGGCATCGAGCACCCGCATCTGCTCATCGACCTCAACCCCGCCCATCGTGGAATAAGGGCAGCATTCCGACTGGATCGCGTAATAGGGCCCATCGCCTAAGGGAAAGAGCAGCTTGGCATCCTTGTAGTACAGGTCGTCAAAGCCTGCTTTGCAGGCAGCCTCATAGCGTTCGACGTGTTTCTTGAAGGTCTCGGGTTTGAAGCCTGCCGATTTGGCCAGCTCATCAAGGGTGGAGCCTTTATAGATGAAGCCTGCCTTGACGCCGGCTTCCATGACCTCGTTAATCTGCTCCATCCTGTAATCGATGGGATCCACATAGAAATTGAAGTTCACACAGAACACCGGGTGGTCGATCCCTGTTCCTACCAGCCCTTCCTTTGCTAACTTGTCCATCTGTTCCTGTGAGACGATGTTGTAGAAGTAGCGGCCTGCCGCTGCAAGGTAGTTGCCATTGCCTACCATGTTGTCCTCAAGGCTGGTCTCAGTGGCAAATCGTTCGCCCCTCCCATTGACCCGCAGGATATTGGGCGCCGCATGAAGGGTATAGGGTATCATGGCCGCCAGGTCGTCGAAGCCTTCAACTTCTCCCGTCGGCTGGGTGATATGGATGTTCATGCCGCCCGCATGGTATTCCCGTGCACCGGCACCCCACATCATCTCAAGCCCTTCGCCAACGTCCTGCATCATCGAGAAGCGGGTCGAGAAGGTCGAGAGGTTGTACTTCTCCTGCAGCTCAGCATTGTTCATGAAGCCACCCGTGGCAATGACGACTGCCTTTGCCGTAGCGCTGTACTTTGTTCCATCCCACGATTCGGCCTCGACTCCAACGATAGCGCCCGATGCATCGCTCAGAAGAGCGGTGGCTTTGGTCTCGAGGAGGACGGTGTCCACGGTGTCGGCGACACGGTACCATGATTCGGAGGCATTCGGGTCGATGATGGAGTCCTTGGCATAACCGACACCGGTGGGATTCGGCCTGAACTCGAAG
>JAIRPR010000130.1 GCA_031256895.1 Coriobacteriaceae bacterium | reverse complement strand
CCCGGCGCATCCCTCCACGTATTCTGCACATGTTTCCTTATCAACGGTTGCCCGGCTTTGGGGTGGGCCCCCGCATGCATGAGGGGGGGGGCAGAAGCAATATGTGGGGGGTATGCACGGCGGGCACTGCCTTCGGCGCACCACATTATGGGGCTGAGCCGGACAGGTGAAGGCAGGTTCCTATTGGCTCTTACTTGATGCCTATGGATTAAATTTGCTCATATTTGCTGAAATTGGTTGCGGAATGGCTTGCTTTCCGGTAGTATACACACATCGAATCGCAGCGTTCATTGAAAGGGACCGCATGTATCTGAGTGGTGACTATCGCCATAAACTGCCTGACAACGGTCGCTTGACACTGCCCGCCGCGCTTCGTAAGGATATCTCGAAGGAATGCCCCGAAGGTGAGCTTCCCGATACCCTGAAGGTAGTCCTTTCCATTGAAGGGGACAGCCTGTGGGTCTTTCGGGAAGAGGAGTTCGATGCTTGGGTGCAGTCCTTCTTCGCCGACAGGGACAAGCCCCTTTCGCGGGACAAGAAAGCCCTTGAACTCAGAAGGGCATTGACCAGCAGGGGGAAGAACGTAGACCTCGACAAGGCAGGCCGCTTCGGCATCCCTGCCGACCAGCGGAGGGAAGCGGAGCTGGGAAACGATGTCGTCCTGTTAGGCGTAGACGACCACTTCGAGATATGGAACGCAAAGCGTTGGGACGAATACAAGGTCACGATCGATCTGACATCGCTGGCCTACAGCTAGTTCCCAGGACGTGAGCGCAATGACAAACGAATATCGGCATACACCGGTCCTGCTCGCCGAGTGCCTCGAATACTTGAACCTTAAAACACAGCACACATTCGTGGATACGACACTCGGCGGGGCAGGGCACTCATGGGAAGCGGCCAAGCGCATAGGCGCAGGCGGCACGTTGGTGGGGATCGATCAGGACCAGGCGGCACTTGCGGCTGCCCGTGAACGCCTGGAACAGATTCCTGCGCAAGCGCGCCCGGACCTGGAGCTGTTCCATGGGAATTTCGCCCATTTGGATGAGATATGTGTACAGGCCGAGATTCCCGGGGCCGATGCCATCTTGTTCGACCTGGGAGTCTCTTCCGTACAGATAGACACGCCTTCCCGCGGCTTCTCCTTCAAGGAGAACGGCCCCCTTGATATGCGGATGGACTCGGGTAAACGAACCAAAAACGCGGCAGAGATCATCAACACCTATAACGCAGCAGATCTCACCCGGGTCATCCGTGATTACTCAGATGAGAAGTGGGCAAGCCGCATTGCGGACTTCATCGTGGCCGCCCGCCAGAAAAAGCCCATCGAGACCAGCGAAGAACTGGTCGAAGTGATAAAAGCGGCCATCCCCGCCTCTGCACGCAGGGCGGGGGGGCATCCGGCCAAGCGCACCTTCCAGGCATTGCGGATAGAGACGAACTCAGAGCTTTCCGCGCTCGAGCAGGGGATTGAAGCCGCCATCCGCTGGCTCAACCCCAAAGGGCGCCTGGTGGTAGTCAGCTACCATTCGCTCGAGGACCGCATCGTCAAAGAGGCATTCGCACGTTTTGCGAACCGGTGTACCTGCCCGCCTGACCTTCCGGTCTGTGCGTGCGGCAAAAAGCCGATAGTCGAGCTGCTCACGCGCAAGCCTGTCCTGCCCAGCGCGGCAGAAGTCGAAGCGAACCCGAGGTCTCGCAGCGCGAAGCTTCGGGCAGCCGAGAAATGTGCCGAGACATTTGAATAGACAGCCCGGTTCAGGGCAGCGTACCGAGTGGGACGCACCAGACCCTGAAACGGATGGACACCGAACAAAGCCCGATCGCCGAGAGGAAGGAGCAAGCCCATGGCATCCGCGGCACCCGCATACCGCTACCCCGAACGCAAGCCGAGCCGTGTTCCTGACGTGCGGCCAAGCATCCAGGTCCTGCCCGGCAGCCTTGCCCCAGGGCGTGAGGCCGTCCTTTCCCCCACGATTCTTGCTCTCGCAAAGATCTTGGTCGCTATCTTGGTGTTCAGCGCCATCCTGGCCTTTGTCCGCATAGGGCTGGCCTCTGCTGCGGCCTCGACCGCCGTCTTGTCGAAGAGCCTTTCCGACCAGACAGAAAGCGCCCGGGCATTGGGGAAAGAGCTCGAGGTACGCGAGAGCTACCTCTCAAACCTTGGCAACCTCAAGAACGAGGCGACTCAGTTGGGCATGGCCTCTGCCGTGGATGTGGCCGCGCTTGTCCTGGAGAAGGACATTGTGGCCACCGATGAACAGGGGAACCTCTCCTTGGCACAAAGCCTGGACGTCCTTGCGCAGAACAATGCCCAGCAGGAACAAGTCATATCGTCGACAAACACCGAAGGTCAAGCCGGGCAGCCTGGCCAAACCGCATCAGGCCAAGACCAAGACGCCGGCCCTCGGGGGTAGCTTCTCATGGCGGACCGGTCGGACAAGGCATCCCCGAAAGGGAGGCGTGGTGCCAACGCCCCTGCAAACACCCGCTCAAAGGCCAAAGCGCCCGTTTCTTCCCCCCTGTCTGGCCAGGGACAGAAGGGCGCGGTGCCACGCAAGACGGCTACTGCCTTGCCGAAACCGGACGACCCTGCACGCAAGGCAAGTCCTGGTTGGTTGAAGCCGCCCGGTGCCACACGCAAGGCTGCCCGGGCAGGGGAGCCCCCTGCAGTTCCCCTTCCTGCTCGGACAAGCGGTCGTGCCGCTTCCCGGACAACCCCTCCTGCCGGCAACGCCGGCTCTGGCGGCACTGCCCGCCCGGGTAAGACGGCCCGAGCAGCTAAAGTTGCGCAAGCTGATGGCAACGCCCGCCCTTCCCGTGCCGCGCAAGCTACCGGCAACGCCCGCCCGGCTGGCGGCTCCCGTTCCGGCAACGCCCGCCAATCTGGCGGCTCCCGTTCCGGCGGCTCCCGCCAAGGCACGCAAGCCAACAGCGACGCCTTCGCCGGGCAGCGCGCCCGCTTGCGCAGCTCCTTCGCGTTCGTCCTGTTCTCTGCCTTTGCCCTGGTGTTCCTGGGGCGCCTGGTGTTCCTCGACATCGTGGTGGCCGAGGAATACAGCAAAGATGCGAAAGAGGTCCGGACGGCGAACATCCCGCTCTCTCCCCGCAGGGGCACCATCTACGACCGCAACGGCGTGGTCTTGGCAACAAGCATCGACGCGACCACCATCTACGCAGACCCCACCGCAGTGACCGATGTGAAGGGCGAGTCCGCCCAGCTTGCCCAGCTGCTTGGCGGTCAAGCCGCCGATTACGAGGAACAGCTTTCCGGCGAAGGCACCTTTGCCTGGGTCAAGCGCAAGGTGGATGTCGAGCTTGCCGACAAGGTGGCAGCACTGGAGCTTCCCGGCATCAACTTCGCACCTGACACCAAGCGCTTCTACCCGAATGAGAGCGTCGGCGGCCAGGTCCTCGGCATAGTCAACGTCGACAACGTGGGCGTGAGCGGCATCGAGCTGTACTACAACGACATCCTTCAGGGCACGCCGGGGGTCAGGAGGTACGAGCGCGGGGCGAAAGGCCTTCCCATCCCTGGTGGGGAAGTGGAGAACACCCCCGCCGTGAACGGCCAGGACATCATCATCTCGCTCGACATCACCATGCAGGCATATTTGGAACAGCGCCTGGTGCAGGAAGTCGGTGACCTCGAGGGCAAGGGCGGCAATGCCATGGTCATGGACGGGGGCACCGGCGAGATACTGGCCTGTGCCTCGCTGCCGTACCTGAACCCGGGCGACACTTCCCACATAGAGCAAAGGGCTACCGAGCTGCGTGGCATCACCGACATCTATGAGCCGGGATCCATTTTCAAGACGGCCGCTGTAGCGGCCATACTGGAACAAGGCGTCATGACCCCTGATGACACCCTGTTCTGCCCGGCATTCCTTACCGCCAACGGGTATGAGATCTATGACGCCCATGCGCGGGGGGCAGAGGTCATGAGCCTGCGCCAGATACTCGACCGCTCGTCGAACATCGGCATCTCGCTCGCAGCCGAGAAGCTGGGCTTCGATATCCTGTATCAGAAGATCATCGATTACGGACTCAATGACGAAACGGGCGTCGATTTCCCCGGTGAGGCTCAAGGCCTTCTGGCTGAAGGCTCTGAGTGGTCACTCGTGCAATCTTACAACGTCAGTTTCGGGCAGGGCGTCTCGGTGACCCCTTTGCAGATGGTGCGCTTCTATGGCGCCCTGATCAACGAAGGGTCTGCCATCACGCCCCATTTCCTCATCAAGAAGCTCGATGCCATCGACCAGCCCCTGTTCGAGGAGAAGCAGATAATCGCCAACACGGCCATGCTGCCGGTGCTTACCAGCATGTTGGAAACGGTGGTCACCAACGGGACCGCCACCGACGCGGCCATAGAAGGCTATTGCGTTGCAGGAAAGACCGGGACCGCCCAGATACCGAACACCAAGGCCACGGCCGACCAAGGTTATCTGGAAGGCGTCTATAACATCTCGTTCGTGGGCTTCCTTCCGCATTCATCCTCGCAATTGGTTTGTTTTGTGGGGGCAACCGAGGTTCCGGGGGAAAGGAAGGTCACGGCTGCTTTTAGGGATATAATGGCATACGCAATCGACCGTTACAAGATCGTACCTTACGAAGGATGACCATGGAGAAGACATGTGAAGAGCTTTTTGCTGGCTTGGACTGCACCATCATAGGGAACGCGCAGGAAAAGGCCAGCGGCATCGCGTACCGCAGTGACGCGGTCGCGCCCGGCGACGCCTTCTTCTGCATCGTGGGACAGGTCCAAGACGGGCACACCTTTGCCCAGGACGCCATCGATCGGGGGGCACGGGTGCTGGTGGTCCAGCGGAAGGTCTATCTGGCTGACGCGAGCGATGTGACCGAGGCTGTGGTCGCGGACACCCGCAAGGCCATGGCGATCGCCTCATCGCGCTTCTATGACGACCCTTCCTCTTCCTTCGACCTGGTAGGCATAACCGGAACCAACGGCAAGACGACCACCACCTATCTGGTCGAGCATATCGCACGGTGCGCCTCGAAGCGGACCGGCGTCATCGGCACCGTGGGGGTGCGCATTGGGTCCCAGCTCGAGAAGACGGCGCATACCACGCCGGAATCACCCGACCTGCAGAAGGTCTTGGCCCGGATGCGCGATGCGCACTGCGATGTGGTGGCCATGGAGGTGAGCTCCCATGCGCTCGACCTCGAACGCACCTGGAAGACCCGGTTCGCCGTGACCGCCTTCTCAAACCTGACGCGCGACCACCTGGACTACCACAAGACCTTCGAGGCTTACTTCGAGGCGAAGGCCAGGCTCTTCTCATCGGAATACCCTGCCCGTCGCGTCATATGCATCGACGGGACCTGGGGCAAGGAGCTCCTGCGCCGCTGCTCGTCTGCGGGTGACAGCGTGCTGACCACCGGCTTCGACACCGATGCCCTGATCCATCCGGTCCGGGTCGCTTACACGCCGCAGGGCACCTCGCTGATCCTTGACGTGCGCGGCACCGAATACGCTTTCAGCTACCCGCTCATCGGGCGCTTCAATGTCGATAATGTCATGTGCGCTTTCGGGATAGGGCTCCAGCTGGGCATACCGGCACCAGTCATCGCAGATGCCCTGGAATCGGCGCCCCCGGTGCCCGGCAGGCTCGAACGGGTTGCCATGCCTCAAGCCCCCTGCTCGCAGGGGCTTGGCCTTACGGGGGAGACAACCGCCCTGACAGATCCCCCGAACCCAGGGACAGCCAAAGCCCTGGATGGCAAAGGCTGCCCTTCAGGGATATTCGTCGATTACGCGCATACCCCGGACGCCCTTGAGAAGGCCATAGCCTCAGTCAAAGAAGCGACCGCCGGGAAGACGATAGTCGTGTTCGGCTGCGGGGGCGACCGCGACACCTCGAAGCGCTCCATCATGGGGCGAGCAGCACTTTCCGCTGATTTCGCGGTGGTCACCTCCGACAACCCCCGCCACGAAGACCCCCTTTCCATTATCGAGGACATCCTTCCCGGGATGCAATCGGCCCCGGGGCGCTTCGAGGTGGAACCGGACCGCCGCCGTGCCATCGCACGCGCCATCGAGGTCAGCGCCGCAGGCGACAGCATCCTCATAGCGGGGAAGGGGCATGAGGACTACCAGTTGGTGGGAGACGAGGTGCTCCCCTTCAATGACGTGCAGGTCGCTGCCGAAGAACTCGCTTCGGCCTTGGCCGGCCGGGCATGACAGGAAGGCGCCCATGCGTTTGAACCCCAAACAGATATGCTGTTACACAGGCGGTCAGATGCTTGTCGAGCCCATCGATGCCAGCAGGATCGCTTGTGGGATGACGTGGGATTCCCGCGAGGTGCGCCCGGGCGATGTGTTCGTGGCCTTGCCAGGCCAACGGGCAAACGGGCATGCCTTCGTGGCGGACGCCCTGCGCGCGGGGGCAACCGCCGTGCTGGTGAGCGATGCCCTGGAAGGCTCCGTCAAGGTCCTGGCAAAGGAGATGGGTGCCGCCGTCATCGAGGTCAGCAGCACGGCTGCAGCGATAACCGACCTCGCGCGTGAATGGAGGAAGGCCCTGAGGGGGAAGGTCATCGGCGTGACCGGTTCCTCAGGGAAGACCACGACCAAGAACCTTGTCAGGGATGTGCTGGCCACGACCTTCTCGGTGGTTGCGACCGAAGGCAACCAGAACAACGAGCTGGGCGCCCCACGCACCATCCTTGCAGCCGATCCCGAGACCGAGGCCATCATCGTTGAGATGGGCATGCGCGGCCCTGGGCAGATAGCAGACCTCTGCGGGTTCGTGCGGCCTTGGGCTGGCATTGTGACCAATGTGGGTGAAGGACACATCGAGCTTTTAGGGAGCCGGGACAACATCGCCCGCGCAAAAGCCGAGCTCTTGCAGGCCCTGCCTGACCGGTGCGGCTTGGCGTTCTTGAACAGATCCGATGAATATGCCCCGTTCATGCGCGACTTTGCCTGTCTGGTGCAGCGGCAGGTAGGGCTGGTGTGGTACGACGGCTCGCAACTGGGCAGCCCTTCGGCCGCTGCTGAACAAGGTCTGGCCGAAGCATCGGCGGGTGCCTCGTGCAGCGGGGTGCCGGACGCCTTCGGGCCGGCCGAGCGCCAGGGGGCTTGGGCGGAAGCGCCCACCCTCGATGACCAGGGGCGCCCCTGCTTCATCCTGCATATAGGCCAGGAACAAAGGGAATGCCGGCTTCCGCTGCGCGGGGCCCATAACGTGCAGAACGCGCTTGCTGCTGCGAGCGTCGGGGCAAGCATGGGCGTGGGCATCGACGCCATCGTGTCCGCCCTGGAACATGCCCGTCCGGAATGCGGCCGCCAAGAGCTCGTCACCACCCGCGAGGGCATCGTCATCATAGACGACTCCTATAACGCCAACCCCGATTCCCTGCGTGCCGCGCTCATGATGCTTTCCTCCTACCAAGCCGCCGGCAAGCGTGTGGCGGTCCTTGGCGACATGGGTGAGCTGGGGGATTTCACGGAAGCTTGCCACCGGGGCATAGGATTGCTGGTGCCCGGCCTTTCCATAGACCGGCTTGTTTGCATAGGCCAGGCAACGCGCCATCTTGCTGGCGCTGCGGTAGAGGCCGGCTTCAAGGCCGAGGACCTCCGAGTCGTCGATTCTGTCGCAGAAGCCCTCTTCGAGCTTGAGGGCATGGTAGGCAAAGGCGATGTGGTCCTGGTGAAGGCCTCGCGCTTCATGGGGCTCGAACGTGTTGTACAAGGAATGGTGAACTGAGATGTTTTCTTCGTTTGCGCAATACCCGACCTTCCTGGTGTTCCTGAGCATCATCCTGGCCGCTGCCTTGACCATGGTGCTCACCCCCTTATGGATAAAGCTCTTGCGGAAGAGCAGCATCGGCCAGCAGGTCAGGGCCGATGGCCCCCAAAGCCATCTGGCAAAGCAGGGAACGCCCACCATGGGCGGCATCATCATGGTGATAGCGGTGATAATATCGGTGCTCTTGGTGGCTTCACCCATCCCCCCCACCATCGTGCTGGTCACGGCGACCGCGCTGACCGCCGCTCTGGGCTTTTATGATGACGCCTCGAAGGTCGTCAAGGAACGTTCCTTGGGGCTT
>JAIRPR010000166.1 GCA_031256895.1 Coriobacteriaceae bacterium | reverse complement strand
GGCCTCCACCATGGCCGCAAGGGCCGCCACCGCGCCCTCCATGGCGGGGTCGCCCCCGGGGCGCAGGGCGCTGCGCAGGACCGCCCCTGTGTCCGCCTGGACCGCCCCTGTGTCCGCCTGGGCTCCTGCGCCCCTGTAGCCTCTTTCGTTGTGGTGATGCTCTCCGTCCATGCCAGACCTCCTTCGCACCTGGTGTATCCCATTCGTCCTTCCCGGGCATCGCATGCCCGGCCTTCTTGTTGTATGTGCCCAAGCCCAAGTGCCTGCCCGCCCTGCGGGCGACTACTGCCATGGCCACACGGTATCGCACGCTGCCCCGCACGCGCCCCACTGGGCGCCTCCGGGCAGTCCTTCGGGCCGCCTTCCCCCCGCATGCCGCAGGAAATGGCGCCCTGCGCATAGTCTAGCACCGGCCCGGCTACGCCGTCACAGGGCAAAACGCGCCTCCACGAACTCACCATACCAGAAGCTGCATCCTGCTGCGAACAGCACCTCTTCTGCTCCGAACGGCAAGTTGGACTTTGAGCCTACAGCGAACAAAGCCCTTTGCGTCACTGTAGGTCTGAGGCCCAGTGGCTTCTCCAAGGACAGGCTGCAAGTATCCAGCTGTAAAAGGAACTCTGTTTACCGAGTCGATCTCTTTCACGGACGAACCTGTTTCAAGCGGTTCATAGTAAAGATATTTTTATCCTTGTCGGCTATTGCAAACCGGGCACTGTGTTTCCATGACTGCCCCTTGGATAGGACCGCAGGCACATCAAATACCAGCAGAAGCATCCCGGGGCTTATCAGTTTTATAAAAATGCCTTATCCTATACCTTAAGAAGACATGTCGACCATAGCGGGGCTTGCGCCTGGTATAGCCGACACACTGAAAGACCGCAACCAAAGAAAGGCATCGTCTGTGTCATTATTGCTCTCGGCCAAAGACATACGGGTGGAATTCCCTGCGAAAAAGGTGCTTGAGGGGGTCACTTTGGGCATCGGAACCGGCGACCGCATCGGCATCGTGGGGAAGAACGGCGACGGCAAGTCAACCCTGCTCTCTGTTCTCGCGGGATTGCTGACCCCTGACCAAGGCGAGGTGATCCGCTCCGGGTGCCCCACCATAGGCTTTTTGGGACAGGCGGACACCCTGGGCAAGTCGGGCAGCGTGGGTCGGGCCATCGTCGGTGATGTTCCAACCTATACCTGGGCTGCCGACCGCACGACCCGTGGGATCATCGACGCCTTGGTGGGCGACATCCCCTGGGAAAAAGACGTCAGCATGCTATCCGGCGGCCAGCGGCGCCGTGCAGACCTTGCCCGTCTGCTCATCCAGGATTGGGATATACTCATGCTGGACGAGCCGACCAACCACCTGGATATGCGTGCCATAGCTTGGCTTGCAAACCACCTGCAAGGCCGTTGGCAGAAGAACGCGGGCGCCCTTCTGGTGGTCACCCACGACCGTTGGTTCCTCGATGAGGTCGCCTTGAACATGTGGGAGGTCCATGACGGCAAAGTGGAGCCCTTTGAGGGAGGCTTTTCGGCCTATGTGCAACAGCGTGTCGAACGCGACCGCCTTACCGCCCTTGTCGAAGAGAAGCGGCGAAACCTGATGCGCAAAGAACTGGCCTGGCTTTCACGCGGTGCCCGTGCGCGTTCGACAAAACCGAAGTTCCACCTGAAGGCTGCACGCGAGCTTATCGCGAACGACCCTCCCCTGCGCGACACCCTCGAGCTTAAAAGGGCGGCTATGAGCCGTTTGGGGAAACAGGTGTATGAGCTCGTCGATGTCAGCATCCGCTTCAGCCCTGAGGGGGACAGCCGGGGCAAAGACGTGAACAAGCCTATCCTTGATCGGATTGATTGGTTGATAGGCCCCGGGGAACGCATCGGAATCCTGGGTGCGAACGGGGCAGGCAAGACCACCTTGCTCCGGTTGCTCGAAGGCTCGGTGACACCCACCTCGGGCAGCGTCAATACCGGCAAGACGGTCAAGGCTGCCATCGTCTCCCAACGCTTGGAGGAACTGGAGGAAGTGGCAGGCGACCGCGTGCGCGAAGTTCTGGGGCGCCATCCAACCCGGCTGATGGTAGAGGGAAAAAGCATGACCTCAGCCCAACTGCTGGAACGGCTCGGCTTCGAGCGGGAACATCTGCAAAGCCTGGTAGGAAGCCTTTCGGGCGGGCAAAAGAGGCGCCTGCAGCTTCTGCTAGCCCTTTGCGACCAGCCCAATGTGCTCATATTGGACGAGCCTGGCAACGATATGGACACCGACATGCTGGCTGCCATGGAGGACCTGCTGGATTCTTGGCCAGGCACCTTGCTTCTGGTCAGCCACGACCGTTACCTCATGGAACGCGTCACCGACGATCAGTTCGCCCTGATGGAAGGGAAGCTTCGCCATGTGCCCGGCGGTATCGATGAGTTCCTGCGGATATCGGCTGAAAGCGAAAGCCACCCGCAGGAGCGTCCCGAGAACAGCCCCCCAGGCTCCTTGTCCCCGTCACCCCTGCCCCAGACGCCTTTGCCAAGCCTTACCGGCGGGGAAGCATTCCAGATCAAGAAACAGCTTGCCGCGTTAGAGCGCAAGCTTGACTCCCTGAAAAAACAGGCATCCGCCACTACCGCGCAGATGCATGAAGCAGACCCGACCGACTTTGTAGGCCTCGGCATCTTAGAACAGGCCCTCCAAGACACGAGGGCGCAGATTGGCACGCTTGAGGATACCTGGTTGGAGCTTTCGGAGAAACTAGAACAAGGATAGGTCAGCGCCGCTGCCGCAGAGGTAGGCCAATACCGGTACCTCAGGGATAGGCCAGCGCCATTGCCGCAGGGATGGGCCTACGCCGCTGTCGCAGTGGTAGGCCAGCGCCATTGCCGCAGGGATGGGCCAGCGCTGCTGCCGGGAATCTTGGCGTACAGGGCGGCACAGCAGGCGCCATCCTGCCCGGCTAGAGGGCATTCGATTCCTGAAGGCGCCTCTCTACCAGGCTGGTTATATCCTTCCGGGGGATGCCTAACTCATGACATTGCCGGATGAAGTCGTCCACAAGCGAATCCGCTTCGTTTTCTGCCGCCCCTTCGTTCTTCAAGTAGGCATCGGACACGAAGGTGCCCTTGCCACGGTACGAGACGATATAGCCGTCACGTTCTATGTCCTGGTACACCTTGCTCACCGTGTTGTAATTGATGCCCAGGTCGACAGCCAGCTCGCGCACGGTGGCCAACTTATCGCCTTCCGCGAACTGCCCCGAGGTGATCAAGTAGATAAGGCGGTTGCGCAGCTGCAGCCAAATGGGGATGCCGCTGTTATCGTCGATGGTTATCTCAAGTGTTTTATGGTCGATTTCCAAAGGTTCCAAATTTCCTGTTCGGCGGTCTAGACCTCATCCCGTTTCTTCAAACCTAAGCGCTTATGATACCTTAAGCGGCCAAGATTGTCCTAGCACACTATAACAACTTCATCAACAGAGGTAGGCGGATCAACTGTTCATGTGACCGTTCATGTCCCAGTCCGCAAGGTAAGGCTTCATGCCTTGAATCAAAACGTTTGTCTTGCGGTAAGATTCAAGGGGCATGCCTAAAACGACGATCGGATTCATGGGTGCTTCTTCCTATTGCCTGGGGACTGAACGGTTACGAGGCAGCTCGGTAAGTCGGTCTGTTGCCGTTTCCTTGGTGGCCTCCTGGGGGATTTGTGGCATAATGGTTTGTTCAAAAGCCCCGAAGCCGCCAGCGGCGGCACAGGGCAAGGAAGCCACCTACGCAGAAAGGCGTTTCATACAGATGGACTCAAGGTCAAGGATCATCGGGTTCGGGGCATACGTTCCTGAACGCTCGCTCACCAATGCCGACTTGGAGGCCTTGGTAGAGACAAGCGACGAATGGATAGTCCAACGCACGGGCATCCATGAACGGCGTATCGCTGCCACCGCTGAGTTCGCATCAGACATGGCCGTAAGGGCAGCCCTGGACCTTTCCGACCGCACGGGAGTGGCACTGGATGATGTGGACCATATAATCGTGTCCAGCTTCACCCCCGATCACTTCACACCGACCGTCTCAGCCCTGGTGCAGGGTCATTTCGGCATGAAAGCTGCGGGCACCTTCGACCTAGCAGCAGGATGTACCGGCTTCGTCTATGCCCTCAACGTCGCCGATGCCCTTGTCACCGCGCAGCGAAGCCGCAAGGTGCTGGTCATTGCTGCTGAAACGGTTTCTAAGGCCGTTGATTACACCGATCGCACAACCTGTATCCTGTTCGGCGATGCAGCAGCAGCCTGCCTGGTGGTACGTGACGAACAGGCCTCCGAGGGCGTAAGAGGGGCCTTCCTTGCCTCGCACTTCCACACCGACGGCGATATGGCTCAATGCTTGACCTGCGGGAACCATTCCTCGTCCGTGAACGGGCATCCTGCACCCCAGGGTGTTGTCGTACAAGATGGCCAACAGGTATACAAATACGTGACCCGTACGGTGCCCCAAGGGCTTGCCTGCCTGCTCGACGAGGCCGGCATCACAGTGGATGGCTTGGATTGGTTCGTCCCCCATAGTGCCAACATGCGCATGATATCGGTGCTCTGTGAAAAGGCAGGGATCCCCCTGGAACGCACCTTGACCAGCCTGAGGCTTTTCGGCAATACCTCATCGGCCTCTATCCCCCTGGCCTTGTGGCTGGCGCAGCAAGAAGGCCGCTTGAAGGAAGGCGACACCCTGGCCTTGTACGGCTTCGGAGGCGGCCTTACCCAGGGCGGCTTGATTGTCAGGCTCTGACGCTTCGCTCTTGGATCCTGCCGCCCCATCGATGCCCTGGGGGTTGCGGCCCACATGAGCCCATGCCCGCACGCCTTCGCGAAGGCTGCCCGTCGCTTGGATCGAAGCCTTGGGGCCTGAGACCCCTACAAACGCGTGCCTGCAAGCCTTCGCGAGGGCTGTTCGCCCCTTGCACCAAATCCCAGGGGCTTGTTTTCCCTCCCCCTTCCCTATGATCCTTCTTTTGCCCGGCATCCCCGGAAGGCCTGCATTTTTATTTGAGCTGATAGGCTCTTAATCCCCTTAGGATTAAGGGCTGCATCGCTCAAAATACAACCCTTCGGGCATAGCCCTTTTCCTGACAGGAGGGCATCATGTGCTTAACGCCTGAGAAGAAGTCGGTGCGTATCGCCAGGCTTCCAAGGATCAGCACTTGCGCTCACCCAGGACACCTGCTCAGACCGGGCGCTTGCGACCCTTCTTCTGAGGCAAACATCATAGGCACAACCGACAAACAGGAGGATGGAATGAAAAGGAAAGAAACAAGGAACCAGCCGACAATCCCTGACCATACACCCGAGACCACAGCGGTCTCAAGGCGCAGCTTCATCAAGGGTGCAGGCCTTGCCGCAGGGGCAGTCGCAGGGGCATCGCTTGCGGCAAGCGCTGCCCTGGGGCTTGGCGGTTGCTCGACAGGCGGGACTGCTGGCAGCGCTTCGGGCGCTGTGGTGCCCGAGACGGTCTGGGACCAGGAAGCCGATGTCGTGGTCGTCGGTTTCGGCGGCGCAGGTGCCTGTGCCTCGATAGAGGCTGCGAATGCAGGTGCCCAGGTACTGTTGATTGAGAAGAACGCCGAGAAGTCCCATCTCTGCAACACCTTGATGGCAGGAGGAATCTTCCATTCACCGGACAAAAGTGGCGATCCTGCGGCCTTGAAGCAGTACCTGCGTGCCATGTTCAGTGGAGAGAACCTTCCCACCAAGACCGAACCGGAGCAATCACCTTTGTTCGTTGATGGCATCGTCGAGAAGTTCGCTGCCCTTGAGCCCGAGAACCTCGACTTCATGAAGGGGCTCGATCCCGATTACAGCGTCATTGAGAGCGGCGGTGCAGCATTCCCGCAGTTCCCTGGTGCTGAAGAGAGCGGTTACAAGGCTTATTACAGCGGCTATGGGAAGAACTTCACCAACCCCGACTTCCCCACTATCGACCTTCCCAAAGAAGAGACCGGATCTGGGCTTGCTTTCTTTAACTGTTTGAAGAACGGCGTCCAAGACCGAAGCGACCTCATCACGGTGATGTGGGAAACCCCTGCCAAGAAGCTCATCAAGAACGATCAGGGCGAGATCATCGGTGTGAAGGCCGAAAGCCAGGGCAAGGAGTTGCGCATCAAAGCCCGCAAAGCCGTGGTGCTGGCCTCAGGAGGCTACGAATACAGCGAAGAGATGCGTCGTGCCTTCCTTGAAGGGCCGGGCATCACCGGGTGGGCCTTCTATGGCACCACCTCGAATGAAGGCGACGGCATCCGCATGGGTATCGAAGCAGGTGCGCAGCTTGCAAAGGTGGGCAAGGCTGCCTCTCGCTTCATTTGGTCATGCCCCGATGTCAAGCACAACAACATGCAGGTTGGGGCTATCGCCGACACGGTGGGCAGCGCAGGCACGATAGTCGTGAACTCGAAGGGGTCGCGGTTCATGGATGAGACCCTTATCACCAAGGACCCCAGCCGCTACTTCTCGTACAAGAATGCGGTGAAGATGGACATCACCACGCTCACCTTCCCCAATGACCCTTCCTATATGATATTCGACGAGACCAAGCGCCTTGCGGGGCCGCTGACCAACCTGAGCCTGTCCACTGCCGGTTTCGGGCTTGTCCCCTGGGATGAGAAGAACGAGATACCCATCGAGCGCGGCTGGATCTACAAGGCCGACACCATCGAGGAACTTGCCCAAAAGATAAGCAGCACCCACGCCCAGAACAAAGGCCAAATGGATGCCGCAGTGCTTGCGGACACCATGTCCAAGTACCAGCAGATTGTCGAGACCGGGGTCGATAAGGAATTCGGGCGTACCAGCAAAGCCCGCGACCCCAAGACCGCCCAGGTCGTCGATGTGGGCTTCCAACCCATCAGCACGCCTCCCTTCTATGCCCTTCCCCTGGTTGCAGGCGGGCCAAATACAAAGGGCGGCCTCCAGGCAGATGGCGACCGGCATGTCATCGATTGGGACAACAAGCCCATCCCCCGCCTCTATACTGCCGGCGAGATGTCCTCATGCCTCAAGTTCGTCTATCAAGGTGGCGGCAACCTGACCGAGTGCATCGTGTGTGGGCGCATCGCCGGGATGAACGCAACGGCTGAAACAGCCTGGGATCAAGCCGAATAGAAACCATGGGCACCCCTCCCGGGCGCCCACTGCCCTTCCGGGCATCGGGCGCTCCTTCCCGGGCGCTCCTTCCGGGCATCGGGCACCCCTTCCGGGGCTCCTCTTCCGGGCACCCACCGCCTTTCCTGGGTGCCCGATGCCCCTGCTATCTGTGTCCGTGACAAGCCCCCTCCACCCGCAACTGACGAACAAGCTCGAGGTTCCAGCCCCTTTGCCCAACCCTCCGCCGCCTTGTCAGTCATCCTTGGCTGCGTAAGATTCCACCAGGTCAAGCATCTCTTGTCGGGTGTGGACTTCCAGTTTGTCATAGATATGGGAAGAATGCGTCCTGATGGTTCCATCAGCAAGATGCAGTTTCTCCTGGATATAAGGGCGGTTCCTCCCCTGGGCAAGGTATATGAATATCTCCTGTTCGCGGGGGGTAAGCCCATGATTGGAAGCAATCCGTGAGCAAACGTCCTCCAAGGGCTGCCTGGCGTTCTTCTCGATACTCAACGGAACCACGGCAATGCAAAGTGCGATCAGGTATGCTACCGACAGTATTATCGTGGTGGTATAGGCTGTCGCGTGGAAGAACAGCACAATGACCCCCAATGCCGCCAGGCCATACCATACGCCTGCCCAACCTATCGTCCGATACGTCAAGGTTTGGATGGCGCCTAAGGCAACCGTCCACAGCATAA
>JAIRPR010000022.1 GCA_031256895.1 Coriobacteriaceae bacterium | reverse complement strand
CCTCAGTTCGACCGCCAGGTCGTCGAGATACTGGCTTCGGGAAACCTTTCCGGCCTGCTTGCTTTTGATGATGATTTCCTCGAACAGGCAGCAGAATGCGGGCTGCGTTCCTTCATCATGATGGCGGGTGCATTGGATGCCTCAACCGTTAAACCAGACCTGCTTTCTTATGAGGGGCCCTTCGGTGTCGGCTATGCAGTGGCCACGTTCCTTGTTGAAAATGATGGCATCACGGCAGCGCCACCCTTCCCTGTCGCTTTGGCACGGGCAACCTTAGAGGCATACTTCGCCACAGGACGGCGCCCGCATTCAGGCACAAGCGGCATTGTCGAGACCATCATGCAGGCACAAGGCTCTTCCTCCGATTCCGAATGCGTACGAGATTTAGCAGGAAGAAAGGCTGGCGCGTTTGTCAGCCTTCATAAGGAAGGAGAGCTCCGTGGTTGCATCGGTACCATTTCGGCAACAACCGGAAACGTGATAGACGAGATCATCCAGAATGCGGTCAGCGCAGCCGTCGAGGACCCCCGTTTCCCTCCGCTTTCAGAACCCGAGCTTTCAGGCCTGGAAATAAAGGTTGACGTGTTGAACGAGCCAGAAACGGTTGACAGCGCGTCGCGGCTTGATGCCAAACGCTTCGGCGTTATCGTAAGCAAGGGCTTTCGCCGGGGGCTTCTCCTTCCCGATCTGGAAGGGGTGGACACGCCCGAGCTGCAACTGGCCATTGCGTTGCGCAAAGCAGGCATACTGCCAGATGAAGATTACCAGATAGAGCGCTTCGAGGTGATTCGCTATCAATAAGCCTTCGGCGATATGTGATGTGTGCCCGCATGCCTGCAGGCTCTCCGAAGGAAGCATAGGCTTCTGCGGGGCAAGAAGTGCGAAGGGCGGGCAAATCCACCCGTTGGGATACGGGATCTGCACTTCCCTTGCCTTGGACCGCATCGAGAAGAAGCCGCTTGCGCATTTCTTTCCGGGCTCGTTCATCCTTTCCGTCGGCAGCTTCGGTTGCAACCTTCACTGCCCTTTCTGTCAGAACTGGCAGATTGCCCAGCAGATCGCGCGCGTACGACAAAAGCCTTCTCCTAAGGGCTTTGACCAAGCCGCCAGATGCGGCTTTCCCACGACCCCCGAAGACCTTGTCGAGTCTGCACGGGGCTTGCAAGAAAAAGGAAACATCGGCATAGCCTTCACTTATAACGAGCCCCTGGTCGGTTATGAGTTTGTTTGCGACACGGCCGCTTTGGCCAAAGACGCCGGTTTGAAGACCGTCCTGGTTACCAACGCCTATGCCAATGCCTCTGTTTTTGCCTCAGCCATCAAAGACATCGATGCCACTAACATCGACCTCAAGGCCTTCACGCAGGAATTCTATGACAACCTCCTAGGCCCTGGTGGCTTGGAGGTTGTCAAGAGGAACATAGCCTATGCAACAAGCCACTGCCATGTGGAAGTCACCACCTTGATCGTCCCTGGACTCAACGATGATCCTGACGAGGTCGAAGCACTGGCATGCTGGCTGGCTGACATCGATTCCAGGATGCCCCTGCACCTTACCCGCTTCCATCCCGCCTACAAGATGCCTGATGCCCCGCCGACACCCAAATCCACTATGTATAGCCTCGGTACCAGGGCGCGCAGACACCTCGAGCATGTCCACCTCGGCAACATGTGAGTTCCACTTCGGCACCATGTGAGTTCCACCTCGGCACCAAGGCACGCAGACATCTCGAGCGCGGCAGGCGCGGCACCAGGGCACGCAGACATCTCGAGCGCGGCAGGCGCGGCACCAGGTGAATACCCACTCGACAACAGGCGTAAAGGTCCCGACTTTAGTCCATCTGCCTGTTCACCAACACGATCAATTCATCCCGACTGGTAACTGCCAGCTTCTGGTAGATGTTGCGCACATGCGTCCGGACTGTCCCTTCTGAAAGGAATAGGCTCTTCTGGATATAGGGCTTGCTATAGCCGAGCGCAAGCAACCGGAACACATCTGCTTCTCGGGCAGTCAAACGGTATTGTTCTGAAAGTCGGTCTACGATATTGGGCAGATCCTCACGTGCTAGAACAGGCAGGGCGTTTTTGAATGCGGGTATCCGGTGGCTTTGAGGATAGTACCCGAGAAAATGATTGCTCATGGAAACAATCGAGATTGCCAACAAGGCAATGGTGTACCATTGGGCTGCCTGGGCCACCGTTTGCGGCGAGCCCAAGAAGGTGACAGAGGGGGCAAGGGCCAGCATGGCCCACATAGTGCACTCGAACGAGATGAACGAGCACAGCTTGTCTGAATAGGCGAACACTGCCGGATCCATGCGCAACAGCCTTCGATAGGTGGGCGTCTGGTAAAACATCTGGGTGAACCAACTCAGATGGCAGATAACGACAAAGACCCTTGCGTGGCTGTTGGTGTCTGATTCAAAGAAGCAAACATATACAATCCCTGCGAGCAGCGCGGGCAGAAATGTGGCTGCACTCAAGGGCGGCTCTTCCTTTTTAAACAAGAAGAAAACGACAACCCCCAGGGCAGTCAGCAGGAGCAAGCTGCACCATGCGACGAACGTGCTGCCCGGCTTCGGTTGTGGAAAGAGAGAGGCCGCCGCAAAGAGCAGCCCGAACAGCACGCCCCAAGCTATGCGCGACGCAAAAAGCCTAGCCCTGACAGCCCCCAACGAATAGAACCAGGCCTTTTCCTTGCCTTCTTCCGGATTCACCCGATGGCCGAAAGTGCAGTCAAGCGATTCGGCGCTTGGATCATCGAAGCTGAATTCCTCACGGATCAACGATGCATTGCTTCCCAAAAGCATGATACCGACCACCGCAAGAGCCATTATGCCTCCTATCTGGCAGACCAAGATGTAAAGGATAACGGCAAGGGTCATCGCCAAAGACACGTTCAAGATTACCCCCTGCTCATCGCAAGCGGCTATGAACAGGCTCCACTGAATGGTCAAGATCATGCTGGATATCCTGCAACAACAGGCAAAGAGCAGCAACGCCAAGCCGCTCGGCGTGCCGCCCGTCACAACAATGCCAACACAATACAATGCATCCACAATCCACACGCTGGTCATCAACAGGTTTGCGACAGAAAGGATACGACGGACGGCAGAGATCTGCCAAAGCGCCACCCCCGCCATCATCATCACCGAGACTATCAGGCAAGAAAGGAAGCCATAACTGCTGAAATAATGGATATCGCTGAAAGCCTCTATCTGACCGCTAATCGAACAGAGCGTTTGCGCAGTCAGGAAGCCTAACCCGCATACCAAGTTCAGCTTCAGCTTTGGCGCTATGTCTCTTAAGAACCGCTTCATGAGCGTTTCTCCAAACGTCTTTCGCTCATCACCTCTGAATGTTCGTTGGCAGGCTACACGGGCAACGGACAACCGGCAACAACGACCCCGCCGATAAAAGGGGGCATCGTTACTCAGGGATATTAGTTTATCGCACAGGCGGCACGATTCATCCGAAAGGGATGAAATTCTCATGAACTTCGGTCGATGCTCTTTTTCTGGCTTTTTGGATAATGGCCGATAGCTGATACCCCGGATCAGCGCCCGCAAGACACGCGAAAGCAGATAGCAAGAACCAAGGAAGGTGATTGAAATGAAACAAAGGGAAGACCGAGAAAAAGAAGGCGCAAGATTGGACACCAGGCTGCCTCAAAGCCTTACTCGAAGGGGCTTCATAGGCGGGGCTTTGGCAACGGGCGCCCTGAGCTTATCAGGTGCGGCTCTGAGCGCCTGCACCCCCACAGCCGAAGCCCCCATGCAAGCGGACAGCCAAGCTGCCCAGAACAGCAGGGGGGGATTCGGGAGATGGAGCTGGGACACGCCGCCTTCCGCAATACCCGACAGCCAGATTGCCGAAACCTACGATTGCGACATCTGCGTTGTCGGTGCTGGTGTTGCTGGCATCCCCGCCGCCCTTTATGCCACCGAACAAGGACAGGATGTGGTGGTGCTTCAGAAGAATGCTGCAATCGCGGTGAACGGCCAGGCTATGGGAGCGTGGAACCATAGTTTCGGTACCGAGAAGGGCATCAAATGGGATACGAACCTCACCGTGCAGCTTTATGCCAACGCATCCAATGGTAAAGCGAACCTCAAACTGGTAAGGAACTACATCGAACATTCGGGAGAAGCCCTTGATTATCTTCTCAGCCGCATCACAGACCCCGCCCCCGGCTTCATGGTACACGCAGGGCCAAAAGGCAAGGAACACATCGGCTGTAACTGGCTTTTGGATGGGACTTACGCTTCTCGGTATGCCGGCTTTCGCAAATTCAACCAGAACATGGCAGATCTGGCAATCTCCCTTGGTGCTCGGTTCCTTTTCGAGACTCCTGCCCGACAGTTAATAAAGGATAGCAGCGGTACCGTCACCGGAGTGATAGGCGAGAACAAATCAGGCCAATATGTCAGGGTGAACACCGTGAAAGGAGTTATCCTTTGCACCGGCGATGTTGCAGATGACGACGAGATGCTAGAGGCATACTTCCCCATCATGCGGGGACGTCCCACTTTGCATAGCTCACCCTGCAATACCGGCGATGGTTTGAAGATGGGGCTTTGGATAGGTGCTGCCTGCGATTATGCGCCTGCTGGAATGCAGCTGCACTTCGACCCGAGCCCTCTTTCGCCCATTGCGCCGCCCTTCTCAGCAGCACCATGGCTGCACGTCAACGTCCGCGGTGAGCGTTTCACCAACGAGAACCAAGGATATCAGGCATTGGCAACCGCTGTTACCTCTCAACCCGAGTACCGCGCCTTCCAGATAATCGATACTCACTATATCGAGCATATCGCGGAATATACCAATGGCGGGCGCGGTGGAACCACCGAACAGATGGAGGCAGCTGTCGAAGCTGGCTCAGTCCTTAAGGCAAACACTCTGGATGAGCTGGCCGCAAGCGCAAAGCTGCCTGTTGATGTCTTCAAGGCTACTGTTGCGCGCTATAACGATATGGTCGTCAAAGGGGCCGACGACGATTACGGCAGCGAGATAATCGCCTTGAACGGCATCAAGGACCCGCCCTTCTATGCAATAGAGCGTATGCCTGCTATCCTAGTAGCCGGCCTCGGCCTGACCTGTAACGAATATGGCCAGGTGATGAGTAAGGAAGGAAGCCCCATCAAAGGCCTTTATGCCGCCGGCAACACAATGGGCTCGTATTATGGCTATGACTACCCAGTGGAAGGCTTCGGCGGGACCACCATAGGCCATTCCATCACGCTGGGCATCATGGATGTCATGCATCTGCTGGGAACCCACGGACAGAAGATCGAATGAGCCACTGCGATCAAGGAAATCCCCGAGCATCAATGCGCCAACCGTCCCTGTGTCCCGCCTGAACCGCCGCCCCTGTGTCCGCGTGCCTGTGTCCCGCCTGGTGCTGCTGTCCCCCTCTGGCTCCTGGTGCTATAGGCTCCGCCTGTTATAGAACCACTGCGACACCAAGTAGGACACCAGGAACAGCGCCACGCCGATGCCTAGCATTGTCGCGCCGACGAGAACCGGATTCTCTGCCCAATAGGCAAGCCAACTCACAATAAGTTCCATCTGGCTACCCATCAGGATGCCCAAGCCTCCGAACAGCGCCGCAGACACGAATGCCGGAATGATGAACCCGAAGACCTTGCCCTTCTCGTACCCCATCCTGAACATGATGGGGTACATGCTCAGGTTCATGAAGCCGCCGAACGCAAACCCTAGGCAACAGATCAGCGCAATCATCTTAGGCTGCATCTCTATTGACAGGAAACCGCGAGCGCCAAACAGTCCGAAGTCCAAGCTGGTCGATGTCAAGGCCACTATCAAGCCGCATGCCACAAGGGCGAATGCGAGCAGGAAGGCCGCGAAGGCGAAGCGTCCGCGCACGATGTTGCTCCTCGACAACGGCAGCGACAGATACAGATGCTCCAGCTTGCCTTTCTCCTCGACCGCAAAGGCGTTCATGGAAAACGCTATGGCCATATAAGCCCCAATAGGAATAATGACCATGTTCATTCCCACAAAGCCGAACATGGCCACAATCGCCGCCATTATCAGCAGTCGCCACCAGTGTGCCTTTATGGCCAGCCAGTCCGTGCCAATCATCTTAAGCGTCATCATTGCACTTTACCTCTTTCAAAGTAGACAACCAGGTCGTCAAGCGTCGGCCTCTCGGCTATC
>JAIRPR010000222.1 GCA_031256895.1 Coriobacteriaceae bacterium | reverse complement strand
CGCCGGTGAGGCCGGCTTCCACCAAGCCTTCCAGGTAGCCTGCCTGGGATGCGATGACCAGCCCGTTGGTGTTGAGCTCGATGCCCCAGAAGCCTTTGGCGCGCCCCAGGGCGATGATGCGCGCAAGGTCGCTTCGGCACGTGGGCTCTCCCCCGGTTATCTGCACCGCCCCGTCGATGCCTACTGCCGCGGCTATCGCGTCATACATGGCCTCGACCTCTGCGAGGCCAGGGTCGCCTTCGCCGTCCTCGGCACTCATGAAGCACACAGGGCAATGCAGGTTGCATTGCTTGGTGACCTCTATCTCCAAGAGCGTCCCCCGGCGCACATGGCGGGTGCAGACCCCGCACCCTTTGGGGCAGGCCTCCCCCGCTGCAATGGTATGCCTTGGTGCGGTCGGCGGGAAGGCCAAGGAGCGCAGCCATTCATAATGCTTGCGATCGGGCCATATACGGGTGGCAAGGCTTCCGTGGTCAGGACAGGTACGCTCCATCCAGACGACGTCTTCCCCATCGGCATAGACCTGGGCGGGGAGCTCTTGCAGGCAGTGGGGGCATAAGGCTCCCGTGGTGTGGAGTGCGGTCTTCATGGCAGCCATGGCACAGCTTCATTGGTCGATGGAGCCGCGGGGGTCGTGGTTCTCGTTGGGGGGCGTGGAGATGCGAAGCCCCATGAAGTTCACCCAGTCCAAGACCCGCTGGGGAACGAACAGGCCCGGTTGTGTCTTGGCTGCCTGTGCAATGGCACGGATGCATGAGATGGCGTGTGCCAGGTCGCTCGCCTCATCGATATCGGACACCGGGGAAAGGTAGGCCGAGGGGATGTCGGCGGCGGCAAGCTTTTCCACATAGGAGTCAAGGGCTGCCTTGCCTTCCAGGTTGTAATACACGCTCTGGTGGTCGATGGGTGTGTTGAAACTATAACCCACCAGCGAGGTGCCGCATTCCTGGCAGGGTGCCTGCACGAAGCCGGGGGTGCCCAGCCCTTGGAAGTAGTCCAACCAGGCGAATGCCTGGGACACATGGGTCTTCGGCATCGTGGGGATGTCTCCCCCCACCGAGACGACGCTCTCATAGCCAAGGGCGAACAGCTGGGCGAAGGCATCGTCGAAGTGGTCGTCGAACGTCTTACCCTGGTCGGTCAGGTAGTGGATCTCCATTGGCCAAGGCCCTATCGCATCGAAGGTCTTCTTCATGACCTCGACGTTTTGGGCGGGGGTCGTCGAGACGAAGAAGTCATAGCTTATCTGTTCGGCCTCGTGGCCTGCCTCGGATGCAGCATCCTGTTGTGCCTGCATCTCTATCAGGGCATGCATGCACAGCTCGGTCACGTCGTAGAGGCTGCGCGTGAAGAACTCGGCTGCCTGGGCTTCTGTCAGAATGCCTCCCCTTTCGCGGGTCAGACGTGTCTTGACCAGCCCGGGGACAGGCGGTTTACTGAACAGGAGCAGTGCATGTTTCTTCTGGGTCATCCATTCCTCTCTTTCTGATTCTTTGTACGGTACATTCTAGCGCATTATAGGACCAGGTGCCGATCATTGCCTCGCCGCCCTTCAAGGAACAATCGGTGAGCAGGTTCGCATTCGAGGCCCAGATGCCCCCAAAATCAGGTGCGCCCGGCTTCCATTCCGGGTACCACCAGCCATAATCGATGCTCACCACGCCATCGCGCATGGGGGCTGCCTTGAAGGTGAAGGTGGCAGTGCCGTTCTTGGTCGAGACCTCTACCTCGTCGCCAGGGGCAAGGCCGTAAGCCTCAGCCGTCGCTTCGCTCATCTCGGCCAGGGGTTTGGGATAGGCTTTGCGGAAACGGGGGTTCCCCAAGAACATCGATGCATTGTAGGGCTGTTTGCGCGCCCCGGTGATAAGCGTCAGGGGTGCGGCCGCCGGTCCTTGCGGCGGTGCGGCCGCTGGTCCTTGCGGCGGTGCGGCCGCCGGTCCTTGCGGCAGGTAAGTCGGCACGCGCTGGCCGCCAAGCTCGGCAAGGATCTCGCTCGCCAGCTCCACCTTGCCCGTCGTGGTGGCAAAGCCGCGCCTGCGGCCTTCCGTGCCTGGCTCCTCATGCTTGAAGAAGGCGGGCGGGCGGTAGTAGATGCCCTTGCAACAGTATTCCTCCCAGGTCATCCCGGCAGGGGCTAGCGTCGCCGCGAAGGCGTCCTTCAGGGTAGGCCAAGGCCAGTCACTCTCTTGGCCGAAGCGGACACCCAGTTCGCGGAACACGTCATAATCGGTCCTGCGTTCGTGGTACGGCTCCACCGCGGCAGGTCCGCCGTAGGCGATGTTCGCCACGCCGCCATGCGCTTGGAAGAGCGGCCGTTCGATGGCTCCGGCGATCGGAAGCACGTAATCGGCCAGTGAAGCCGTGGGCGTGAGGTAGTATTCCAGCACCACCAACAGGTCGAGTGAAGAAAGCGCCTTGAACACCCGCTTCGTGTCGGCATAGGTGAGCAGGGGGTTCGTTGCCTGGACCACCAAGGCGCGGATCGGATAGGGCTTGCCTTCGCACATCGCCTTGAGTACCAGGTCAGGGTGGGCAGAGGTCAGGTAGCGCAGGGGCATGGTCCTTCCCAGGCGCTCGGTCAGGGCGTTCACCTTCGCATATCCCTCATAGCATTGGAGCGGCGTGTGGGGGGTGTTCAAGCACCGGGCACGTTGGTCTTTGGTGAGGGATGACCCCAGCTCAAGCACGGCCTCGGGCACGAAGTCGCTCTGCTCGGTGATGACGCAGGCACCCGGCTTGTCAAGGTTGCCGGTTACGGCACGCAGGCAGGCTATAGCCCGGTGCGTCGCGGCCACGTTGGCCCCTGTCTGGTCGATACCGCGCCCCGACACCAAGGCAGCTGCCTTTGCCTTCGCGAAGATGCGGGCAGCACTGCGCACGTCCCGAGCGGGGATTCCGCAGATGTCGGCCACAGCCTGAGGGCTGTAGGGTGCAACGGCTGATTGCAGCTCGTCGAAGCCGTGGCACCAGCGCTCCACGAAGTCATGGTCGCAGAGCCCTTCGGCAATGATGACATGGAGTAGCCCCAAGGCAAGGGCGCAATCGGTCCCCGGTTTCAGGGGAAGCCACAGGTCGGCCTGCGCCGCAGCCTGGGTAGAGCGGGGGTCTATCACCACCAGGGGGATATCGCTTCTCGCCACTTTCAGCAAATGGCGCCAGAAGGCCGAGTTGTCAGATTGGGCAGGGTTGGTGCCCCAGATGAAGACCGCACCGGTCAGTGCAAGATCGATGTCAGGCTCGATGGTCCAGCCGAAGGTCACCATGTCCATCCAGATGCGCGGGTTCCAGCATATCTGGCCGATGCCCATGTTGTTCGGCGATCCCAAGAGGCTCATGAAGCGGTGCAGGGGCCAGAACGAGGCGTGCGGGCCGCCGATGGCGCTTGCCAAGGTCTCGGGGCCATACAGATTGATGAGGCCTTTCAGGCGCGATGTTATGCCGTCAAGCGCCTCTTCCCAGCTGACGCGTTCCCATTGGCCGCTCCCCCGTTCCCCGACGCGGCGCAAAGGATGGTTCACCCGTGCGGGATCGTCAAGCACCTCGAGGTTCATCTTCCAACGACGGCAGCCTTTGAGGATGTCCGGGTCGTAAGGATAGCGCGTGGGGTCGGGCACCAGGCCTGTCACACGTCCTTCTTCGACTTGCGCCTCGAAAGCGCAGAGGTAGCCGCAGAAATGGCAGTTGGTCTTACGAAGCTCAGTCATGGCTGCACGGCCTCTGGTTGGCAGTTGGTCTTACGGGGCTCGCTCATGGCAGCAAGGCCCCCGGTTGGCAGTTGGTCTTCCGGGGCTCGCTCATGGCAGCAAGGCCCCCAGCTCGACCGCATTCCCCTCGGCATCAAGGAAAAGACGGGGAACCGTGCCATAAGGCCTGGCAGCCCAATCGATGGGACAGTCATACAAGAACTCCAGGTAGTGATGCACCGGAAGCATCCCTTGTAGAGCCCCCAAGAGCTGCGCACAGCTCATGCAGGCTGTTGCAAGGGCAGAAGCCCCGGCGGCCTGCCCTTCCTCTGCCCGGTCGATCGCTTGTCTCGCGGCAAGCCCGGTGTGGCCGCAGGCATTGGACAGAGCGCCGCAACAGTGCGACCCCGACCGGTTGTGCGCAAGTTCCACCAGGCATTCTGGGGGAAAGAGTGACCGTACACCGTCAGCGAACTCCCCTGTTTCCCGATCGGGGCACGAGTCGTGGACGGCGATACGGCACGAAAGGCCGCCTTCCTCGAAGTCTTGTGCGACCTGGCCGTTGCTTATGCGGATGCCGGCACGGGCAAGCAGCTGCGGCAGGGCGACAACCTCGATAGCGCGGGCAGCAGCCAGTTCTTCCTCGCAAGCAGCGAACAGCCTTCGCAGCTCTGATGCGCAGTTCGGGCAGGCACAGACGACGCGACCTACGCCCCGGTCGCACAGGAGGGCAGCCAAGCGGTGCTGCAAAGCATGTTTGAGGGCACCTGACCCTTGTTTGAAGTCGAGTATCCTGGCGCAACAGAGAGCCGTTGCGGCATGTGCCTCGCCTTCCTCCAAAAGCCACGTGAAGGACCCTTCAGCCAGACCCGGAGCCGAAGCCCACAATGAGCAGCCGGGAAAGAAGAGGGAGGGGCACCCTGCCGGGGTGCCGCCCCCCTCCCGTTGGTCCTCGAGAAGGCGCCCCTCGAACGCGGAGACGCCTTCAGTGGGCCTTACGTCGCCGTTCGGCTCACCCACGCAGCAGCCTCCTTGCGGGGCGCCGGATCGGTATTTCAGAAGCAAAGGCCATGCGCGAGGCACCCTTCCTGCACCTAGTACAGGTGCTCCTTGTTCTTCCAGGCTGTCAGGAACTCCGCATCATGGTGCGGAAGGCGCCGGTAGAAGCGGTCCTCGCCGGGCACTTTGCGGCGGTCATCGGCAAAGACCACCAGGAAGCGCAAAAGGCAGCCTCCCGCAAGCACCAGCACCGGCGCAACCGCAGCGGCTGCCTCGCCACCGCCCGAATACAGGGCAAGGGGCAGGAGCAGGCCGGCAATGACCATGCCGCCCCAGAACGCAGGGGCAACCTTGCCCGACACCCAGCGCGTTGCCACCGCGCGCGCCACGGCATTGCCCGAGCCTCGCAGTAACAGCACATACATGAGCAGCACCAACAGCTCGACGCCGATAAGCACCATGTCTATCAGATGCAAGGCCTCATAGATGAGCTCCTTCTCGTGCAAGGATACGATCAGGCCAGCAGCATTGTTGAACGTTGCAGGGTCGAAAGGCCACATCCCCAAGGCCAAGGCACACAGGGCAGACCCCGTCGAAAGGGCGGAAACCGTGAACAGCACCGGCAAGGCAGGGGTCGACCAGAAGGCATGCGCCTTCAGGCTGGCAAGCAGCACGCCGGTATACACCATGACCAGGGCGCCGCAGATGCCCGCAAGGGCAAGGCATATGCCGCGCAGCGGGATGAGGAAGGCCACGAAGTCCCAGGGCAGGCAGCTCACCCAATAGACGAAGCCGAAGATAAGCGCAACTGAGAGCAGGATGGCGCCCCATTTTATGATGGCGGTCGCCGTCAAGAACACGCGCAGGAAAACCGTGGGCTGGCCCAGCTCGAAGACCAGGAAGAAGCAGCCAAGCCCAAGGCATACCAAGGCGATGAACACCGGCATCGCGAAAATCTCGCCCGAGCCGGGCACCAGGATGTCGAACACCAGGGCGAAGCTCAAGATGCCGCCGCCAAGGCCTCCCAAGAAGAGGTATATGGCGATAGGCCAGGTCCAATAATGCTTGTTCATCGCTGACCTCCTAACGCAGGTATATAGTAGATCTGGGGCTCGGTGCCAAAATCCTCCATCAGGCGCACGGTCTCGACCGATCCGATGATCCGTGAGACCTCGCTTTCCGGGTCGTCCAGGTCGCCGAAGATGCGTGCCTTCTGGTGGCAGGTATCGACGCAATAAGGCTTTGCTTCAGGGTTCATCTGCCGCCGGTCGCGGCAGAAGGTGCATTTTCGGGCATAGCGTTCCAGGCGCGGTGACATCTCGGAGGTGTCGCGGGCACCGTAGGGACAGGCCTGGACGCACACCTTGCAGCCCATGCATTTCTTGTAGTCTATCCACACGGTGCCGTCGTCGTCCTTCTGGCTGGCTCCCGTAGGGCAGCACAGGGTGCAGGGCGCCTTTTCGCAGTGCATGCAGATAAGGGGCGTGTAGTTCACATGGACATGGGGCCATTCCCCCTTCACCCCTTCGGTCACCACGGGGTTGTACACGATGTCCATAGGCAGGTCGTTCCAGGTACGGCATGCGACCGAGCAGGACTGGCAGCCGATGCAGCGGCGTTGGTCCATGACCATAACATAGCGCGTCATGATTACTCCTTTCCTTCCTCGGCCGTGGGCGCCTGTTCTTGTGCGGTCTCGGCGGTTGCAGCGGGCTTTGCAGCCTCAGCCACCGCAGCGGCTTCGGGAGCAGCGGCTTCGGGAGCAGCCCCTATCTCGGCACGGGTCTCCAGGTCGTAGCGCTTTCCGGTCTGCATATCCACCAGGTTGTTCTCGGTGGGGTCGAAGGCATAGCCGGTATAGAGGTCGTAATAGACCTGGCTTGACTGGTCGATGAGCCAGCCACTGGCAGGGTCGTACACGAAGCCGGTTGCCTCCTGATAGGCCACACGGCGGCTTTTGTCCCAGAGCAAGCCCTCAGGGACCTCGAAGTCCGGCTTGGGGTCGAAGGGTATCGGCTCATAGGCAAGCTTGGATTCAGAAGGCATCACCGTGACGCCCGGCTCCTTGGCGGACCCGGGTATGCTGAAGGCAGTGTCGGCGGCCTTGCCCTTGTCCAGGTAGCCCACCTTGTACACCTTGCAGAGCAGGCCGCGGTTCGCCCAACTGCCGCCGATGGGGTCGCAGTGCTCGTCATCGACGGAGGTCAGCACGTTCACGTTGGATTCCAGGCAGCCGAAGGGGGCTTCAGGGTCGGCGGCTCCGCGCTCGGGGTACCACCAGCCACGCTGGGCATAGATGACCCGCGGATCCACCGAGGGCTCGACGTTCGCCCGCTGCTTGATGCGCCCGCGACGGGTCTCTATCCAGCACCAATCGCCTTCGGCGATGCCCATCTTGGCGGCAGTCGCAGGATTGATGGTGAAATAGGGGTCATGATAGAGGTAGCGCACCGATTCTATCTGGAACTGCTCTGAATGATGGTAGGGCATGAAGCCGCCGCCGGTCGTCAGCACCAAGGGGTACTCCTCGGCAAGTGCGGGGTCGTCCAACTCGTTCTCGGCGCAGCCGATGTACGTGGGCAGGGCGGGATAGCCCAGCTCTTCTAAAATCGATGACTTCAGCTCGACGCGCCGCGAAGGCGTGCAGAAGCCCTTCTCGCCGTACTTGTAGAAATGGAGGGGCGGGTAGTAGAAGCGGAAGTTCTCGACGAACTCGTCATAACTGGAAACCGGATAACCCAGGTTGACCAGCGGATATATGATATAGTAGAAAGCTTCTTCCTCGTTTTCCCATGGCCATTGGTCAGCCGGCTGCCCGGTCGCCAAGGCCAGGTCGCGCCAGAAGGTGTAGTCGGTATGGCGGTCGTACATCGGCTGGATGGCGCGTTGCGAGCACATGATGGAATCGGTCACCCCGTAGTTCGTGTGGATGGTGGGCCGCTCGAGGGCACCGGCTATGGGCATGACGTAGTCGGAATAGAAGGCGGCCGGCGTCATCCAGTAGTCGCAGGTCACCAGAAACTCGACCTTTTTAAGCGCCTCAAGGACCATCTTGGAGTCGCCATAGGATGAAACCGGGTTCGTCGCCGAAACGATAAGGGCGCGGACCGGGTAGGGGTCGCCCGTCAGGATGGCCTTGAACACCGAAGGGCCGTGCGCCTCGCACATCCATTCGGCAGTGGGCGCCTTGCCCCAGGTCTCACGTGCCACATCGGCGATGCGTTGGTAGCCGGGCCATGAGGTCAGCTTGAACTTGTCCGATCCTATCTGTTTGGCCTTCTGTTCTTCCGGCAGCCAGTCGTTGGCCTCGATCTCTTCGTCGGTCAGGTACGTGAAGCTGGGACCGGGTATCAGGTCGCCGCCGGGACAATCAAGGTTCCCGCAGATGGCACGGAGGATCATGCGGGCATGCATACCCGCCCCTGAAGTGGCTCCCAGCTGGTCTGCCGTGCAGCCCCACTGGATGTTGGAGGGCGTGTTCTTGGCGTACATGCGGGCGGCCTCGCGGATCTTCTCTGGATCGAGCCAGGTGATGGGGGCAGCCCATTCGGGGGAATACTGCCCGATATGCTCGACCAGCTCGTCCCATCCGACACACCAGTTGGCCACGAAGTCGTTGTTGGTAAGGCCTTCGTAGATGACCGTGTGCACCATGGCCAAGGCCAAGGCCGTGTCGGAACCGGGCCGCAAAGGAAGCCAGAGGTCGGCCTTCGCTGCGGTCTCGGAGAAGCGCGGGTCAACCACGATTATCTTGATGCCGGCCTTCTGAAGGTCGGTGTAGCCGCGCATGCCCGGCATGCCCGAAGCCCCGGGGTTGAAGCCCCACAGGATGACGCAACGGCTGTCCCCCAGGTCGGTCTCGAAGGGGCTCCAGCCGCATACCGCCGTCTCCACCATGAAGGTGGGGATCCAGCACAGAAGCGCGTTGTGGAAGCTGTTCGGGGATCCGAAGATGTTCATGAAGCGGCGGCGCGACCAGTCCTCGGTGCGCAGCGTGCCCCCGGCGGTCGCCACCGCTTCGGCGCCGCTTTCGGCCTTTATCTGGTTGAGCCGTTCCGCAATCTCGGATATGGCCTGATCCCAGGGTATCTTCTCCCACTTGTTGCCGCCCCGTTCCCCCACACGCTTGAGCGCGTGGTTGATACGGGCGGGATGGTCGAGGTGCTTGAGCGCGATATTGCCGCGGCAGCACAGCCCCCCCTGGTTGGTCGGATGGCTGGGATCGCCCTCTATCTTGATCACCTGGCCATCCTTGACGTACGCAAGCACGCCGCAGTTCTGGTGGCAGAAGTAACAACAGGACTTCTTCACTTCAACACCAGGGGCGTTAATGTCTATTTCCGTCATCTACCTTCCCTCTCGTCGTTTGGATGGGTTGCGAGCGCGTTATCGGGATGCCGATTAAAGCCCCGTCGTTCGTCCGGCCGCGCACCGCCCCCCATGCCGGTTCTACGGGTTAGTGTACCACGATTATAGTAGATGGGGTCTTATGGGCTATCATACGCAATTACTTAATTCGGCGAGTGATGCGGGCGGCATTCATCTTGTCGGTACTATCCTGCTTATGAGACGCCGTGTGGTCCCGTGGTGGAGCGAGCCAGCCATCCGCCCCATGCGGCTGTTTGTGATGATTGCCTCCCGCTCTCGGGCATCCCGATTGGCAAAACCTCCGGCCATCCGCCCCATGCGGCCGATGCCTTGCCTTGGAGCGCGCATCACTGCATAATGGAGGGGAACAGAAATGCCAGCCACCGTTGCACGACAAGGAGCAGACTTGACACCAGAACGACCGACCGGACAGGCAGCCATGTGCCCTGGCGCCAGCCATCGCCTCGTCTTCCTGGGCACCGGGGCAGGCTGTGGCGTGCCCGCCTTCTTCTGTGGCTGCCCTGCCTGCGAAGAGGCGCGGCTCGACCCCCGTGCGCGGCGTGGCTGCTGCGGTGTCATTCTGGAAGGCGGGAAACGCCTTTTGATAGACACGCCCCCCGACCTGAGGCACCAGCTCGTCCGGGAGGGCGTCCCCTCTATCGACAGGCTGCTCTTCACCCATGCCCACTACGACCATGTGGGCGGCCTGGGAGAGCTGGAGTACCTGGTACGCCTGGTGCATAAGGCCCCCCTTCCCACCGCTGCCAGCGCAGAGGCCTTGGCAGGCATCAAGGCAGAGTTCGGCTACCTGGAAGAATGCCTTGCCCTTGAGGAACTGTCGCCGTTCTCGGCCTTCGAATACGATGGGCTGCGCTATACCGCGCTTCCCGTGAGCCATGCACCCGGCACCTTCGGCTACCTCATCGAATCGCCCCAGACCTCCCTTTTCTATGCCAGCGACACCGGTAGGTTGGAGCCTGCCTGCGCAGAAAGGGTGCGAGGGGTTGACATCCTGGTCATGGACGCGACCTTCTGGAAGCGCAATTGGTCGCCCACGGCACATCATAGCGTCCAAGAGGCCATCGAAGAGGGCTTCGAGCTTGATGCGGGCTGCATCTACCTGACCCACCTGGCCATGCACTACGACGAGCCGATAACCCTTGCCGCCTTGGAAGAATACCTGGTGCAATTCGGCGGGCGCGTGAAGGTGGCAGTTGACGGCCTGGGGCTGCCGTTGTGATCCTGCGGGCATGGCCCCGCTGTCCCCTGGTGGGAAGGTTCCGCCGACGGCCTGGGGCTGCCGTTGTGAGCCTGCGGGCCCTAGCCTGCTGTCCCCTGGTGGGAAGGCGCCGCTGACGGCCTGAAGCTGCCGTTGTGAGCCTGCGGGCTTGGGCCCGCTGTCCCACATTTCTATTTCTTAATATATCTTTAATCCCGCAAAAACACCGCAACAGGCCTCAAAGGTATAAACTGGGCGCTACAAGCAAGACGAGCACGGGGAAACACCAAGAGCGGTCCAACAACCCAGGCTGTTGTTGGATGGAGCAGCGGACCTGCGCCGCGCAACGGCCACCCCTATGGGTGCCGTGCTGCGGACGCCAGGAAGCAACAGAGAGGAGAACACGATGGGAAAAGAACTCGAACAAGTCAAACGCAAAGGCTTGACGCGCAGGGCGTTCATCTCGGCGAGCGCCGGGGCTGCAGCTCTCACGGCCATCGGCTTGGGAGGCTGTGCGCCTGCCGCGCCCCAACAGAACGCCCTTGCAAAGGCCAAGGTCGATGTGGAAGAAGGAGCCACCTGGGTGACCGCCGCCTGCTGGCATAACTGCGGGGGGCGGTGCCTGAACAAGGTGCTGGTCAAGGATGGCCTGGTGTTGCGGCAGAAGACTGACGACACCCATGAGGACAGCCCCGACTTCCCACAGCAGCGGGCCTGCCAGCGCGGCCGTTCGCAGCGTATGCAGGTCTTTGGGGCAGACCGCCTCAAGTACCCCATGAAGCGCAAGGGCTGGAGCCCCGACAAGCCCAACGGCCAGCTGCGCGGCGAGGACGAATGGGAACGCATCAGCTGGGACGAGGCCTTCAAGCTGGTCGCCGACGAGATAAAGAAGATCTACGCCGATTACGGCCCCGAATCGGTCTTCGCCTTAGGCGGCAGCGAAGTGCAGCGCGCCCTTCTTTTGATGGGCGGCTACATCCCCCGTTGGGGCTCGGTATCGTGGGGTGCCTGGCCACAGACCTACAACCTGGTTGCTGGGGCGCCTGGCTACACCTATGACGCACCCGACCGTCTGACCATGCGCAAGCACAAGCTGATAATCCTTTGGGGATGCAACCCCGCGAACTCAAGCGCAGGCCTGCCCACCTATAACTATCTACAGGTGAAGAAGGCAGGCTGCCGTTTCGTGGTCATCGACCCGCGCTACAACGAGACAGCCGAGACGCTCGAGGCAGACTGGATACCCATCCGCCCTGCCACCGACACGGCCATGGCCTTGGGGATGATGCACCACCTGGTGTCAAACAACCTGCACGACCAGGAATACCTCGACACCTATACCGTCGGCTTCGACCGCGACCACATGCCGACAGGCGACTACCCCGAGTTCACCTACAAGTCATCCGACCGCAAGGAACTGAAATACCAGGCCGGTGCGCCAAGCCCCGACGAGAACTTCAAGGACTACCTCTTAGGCCAGGGCATCTATGCGGCTGAAGGCCCGAAGACAGCCGAATGGGCTGAAAAGATCTGCGGCGTGCCCGCAGCCACCATCAAGAAGCTTGCCGAGGACTACGTGGCCGCCAAGCCCGCCTCTATCATCGCTGCCGGAGCTCCTGCGCGCATCAACAGCGGTGAATGCCTTCCCCATGCCCTGCTCACCTTGGGCATGGTTGCCGGACAGCTCGGGCGCGACGGCGGCTCGGTCAGCGCCACCATGCACAACAGCGCCTCGAACGGCGGCGACGGCCTGGTCTCGAGCGGCGGGGCCGGCCTCAAGGTGGAGCTGCCGAAGAACCCCTACCCCGCAAACCAGTTCGCCATCAACCAGGGCGAGATGTGGGAAGCAGTGCTGGACGGCAGCTACACCCAGTACAAGGGCGAGAAGAAGGAAGTGGACATCCAGATGATCTACGAAGGCTCAGCCGGATGCCTGAACCAACGTGTGGGCATGACCAAGGGCATCGAGGCCTACAAGAAGGTCGAGTTCACCATGGCTTTGAACTACGTGCTGAACACCAGCGCAAAGTATTCTGACGTGGTGCTTCCCGTGACCACCCAGTGGGAGCGCCCGGGCACCTTGCTTGACGGCAACCGCGAGATTCTCATCTTCGGTCAGAAGGTGTGCGATCCTCTTTTCGAGGCGAAGAGCGACCAGCAGATAGCCGAAGGCATAGCCGAGGCCTTGGGCTTCAAGGCAAGCGACATCTACGACCTTGACGAGACCCAACAGCTCTTCAACAAGCTGGCAGGATCCACCTACGTGGACACCGACGGCCAGCCAAAGCCGCTCCTCACCATCACCGCTGCCGATATCGCCGAGATGGGCGTTGTGGGCGAGGCCCAGCAGGGCAGGATAAGCCTGCAGGAGTTCAAGGAGAAAGGGCTTTTCCAGATAGAGCGCACCGAAGGCGACGCCTACACCTACCTACCTTTCAAGGACTTCATCGCAGACCCCGTTGCCAACCCTGTGAAGACGCCCAGCGGCAAGTTCGAGATATACTGCGGCATCCTGGCCGCCTACATCGAGAGAAACGGCTTCACGACCAAGGACCCCCTGCCGAAGTACCCCCATATCCTTGAGGGCTATGAGGACGGGCAGGCGGACGGCTACCCCTTCCAGCTCATCACGCACCACTACCAGCGCCGTTCGCACCATACCTTCGACAACGTGGAGTGGCTGCGCGAAGCCTGGCCGCAAGAGCTGTGGATAAATGAGTCCGATGCCGCTTCGGCGGGAATCAACGAAGGCGACCTGGTAAGGCTTTCCAGCCGTTGGGGCACCGTGGCAAGGCCGGCATTCGTCACCAAGCGCATCGCACCTGGTGTCGTTTCATTGGGAGAAGGCGCATGGGCACAGCTCAACAAGGATGGCGTCGATGAGGCCGGGGCGACCAATACGCTGTGCGGCCCCCATGCCACCGGACAAGGCCATTCCGGGTACAACTCGTGCAACTGCCGCCTTGAGAAGTACCGGGGCACCATACTGCCCGATGCGCAATGGCCGCAACGGATACCTTTGGCCTAATGGCCCCAAAGACGACAAGGAAGGATTCATCATGGCTCAATTAGGCTTCTATTTCGATATGACCTCATGCATCGGCTGCAAGACCTGTCAGATAGCCTGCCGTGACAGGAACAACCTGTACGGCTTGGGTGAGATATTCCGCAGGGTGGAGACCTATGAGGAAGGCAAGTACCCCGCGATCCGCTATTTCAGCACCTCGGATTCCTGTAACCACTGCGAACGGCCGGCCTGCATGGCGGTGTGCCCCGTGAAGGCGATCTCGAAGGTTCCTGATAGCGGTGAGGTCATCATCGACCCCGAGATGTGCATAGGCTGTAAGTCGTGCGTGTCCGAATGCCCCTATGGCGAACCGGTCTTCATCGAGAGCGAAGGGGTCGTGCGCAAATGCGACTCATGCCTCCCCCTGCGTGACAAGGGCGAGCTTCCCACTTGCGTGGCAGCCTGCCCCATGCGGGCGCTCGACTTCGGCCCTCTCGACGAACTGGAGAAAAGATATGGCTCTGGACTGGTCAGTTCTGTGAAAGTGCTTCCCTCCCCTGATACGACGGGGCCAAGCCTGCGGATCTTGGCGCGAGACGTCGCACTTGCGTGATGCACGCGCAAGCGTCACGAGGGCGTGAAGCCCGCGTGACGCTTGCGGCACTCGCGCAGCACCTCTCCAACCGGGCTTTGCGGCAACAAGCGGCACCGCAAGGCCCGTTGTCGTGGTACAATACCGCAGGCATGGATGCCCACACCCACGGGCGCCGTGAACGGCCTTGGCGAATACATGCGGCCACGGGCGTCGTGAACGGCTGCGCAAAATGAAGGCGGCCACGGGCGTCGTGAACGGCTGCCGACAATGCAGGTTCCCCGGGCATCGTGAACGGCCTTGGAGAATACAGGCGGCCACGGGCGTCGTACAAGGCAATGAGCGTTTCCGAATGGTCCTTCCAAGGACGACTTCCATAGCCGCACGGATCGTGACGGGAGATGTGTGAGAGGATGAGCGGGCAATAAAGAACATTCGCATACAATTCAAGATAGTCATCCTGCTGATCGTCGTACTCGTAGGATCCCTTGCGGTGAACGTCGTATGGAACGTGTATACCATGCGTGACCAGGCAGAAGCGGAGATGCTTGAGAAGACGCGCATCCTGAGCCACGAGATGCAGGCATCGTGGGAGTTCTTCAGCATCAACCAACGCCGTATCGACACCGACGCGAACGGCGAGTACAACTTCAAAGGGATCTATTGCGCGGTAGCAAGCAAGAGCATAGCCAAGATGTTCATGCGCGACACCGACTACATCATACGGTACTTCAGCAAATCGCCCCGCAACGTCCAAGGCACCATGGACGCCTTCGAGGACCTTGCCTTCAAGGGCTTTTCGGAGTTCGACAAGATGGAGGACTACTACCAGCTGACCGAATACCAGGATACGGCGGTGTTCCGTTACGTGTCCCCCATCTATGTGGAGGAGTCATGCCTTGAATGCCATGGCGGGCCGGTGGGCGAGCTCGACGTCACCGGCTACCCGAAGGAAGGCCTGAAGGAAGGCGAGCTCATCGGGGGCATCAGCATCATCATGCCGGTCGACCTGTATATGTCGGGCGTCCAGAACAACATCGTGCGGCAGTCCATCTTCTTCTTCGGGCTTATCCTGGCAGTATCGGTCGTCGTGTTCATCGCTTTCTCAAGGCTGGTGACACGGCCTCTCAAGCAGCTTGAGGACACGACCGAGCACATCGAGCAAGGGCGCTTCGACATCGATGTGCGCAGCGTCAAGGCAACCGGCGAGATCTGGAACCTGGCACGCCGTATCGAGGTCATGTCGAGCCAGCTCAAGACCATGTACGACAACCTGGAGCGCCAGGTGCAAGACCGCACTGAGGAACTTGCCTCGGCAAACAAGATACTCGAAGAACAACGCTGCGCCCTTGAGCAGGCAAACGAGTTCCTGCAGCACGAAAGCGAATACAAGTCGGACTTCCTGGCCATCATGAGCCATGAGCTGCGAACCCCCCTGACGGCCATCCTGGCTTACATCGAGATATGGGAAGGCTCGAACCAGCTCAAGGGAAGCGCAGAACAAGAGGCCATCCACGAGATTCGTGAGAGCGCCCAGGTGCTCCTTCAAATGGTGAACAACATCCTGATGGCTGCACGTTCCGAGGCGGGGAAGAACGACCTGCACCTGGAGCATATCGACATGGTGGACCTCATCGATTCCGTCCGCTTCAACCTGGGCTTCCTTGCGGCAAAACGCAGGCTTCGCTTCGAGACCAGCGTTTCGGGCGATGTGCCCATCATCCATGCCGATTGGGAGAAGCTGAACCATATCCTTGAGAACCTCGGCTCCAATGCCATAAAGTTCACCAAACGCGGCGGGCAGGTGTCCATCGCGGTCGAATATGACCAGGCAGAAGACTTCGTGGTCATCAAGGTGTCCGACACCGGCATCGGCATAAAGGAAGATGAGCTGCCTTCGATCTTCGAGCGCTTCACCCAGATAGACCGTTCGGCGTTTCGCCGCTACAAGGGTAGCGGTTTGGGACTGAGCGTCGTGCGCGAGTTCGTCAGGGCACATCAGGGGCGTATCGAGGTTGAAAGCACCTATAAGCAGGGCTCGACCTTCACCGTCTATCTTCCTGTGGCTGCCTCTGATGCCCACCAAGCCCCCAACGCAGAAGATGGCCCCGGACTTCCGGATGCAATCCAGGGAAGCACGGAGGGCAGAACGGCGAACGACCCCGGAAGCGTTTCTGGGAGAGCGACAGGGAACAAGGGCGGAGCCGCAGGCGAAGGTGCGGACGGGGACGCAGGCGGGATTGCTGGCACGGCAGCCGACATAGCCGCAGGCGAAGGTGCGGGCGGGGCCGAAGGCAAGGCCGCAGGCACAACATCCGACATGGCCGCAGGCGAAGGTGCGGGCGGGGCCGAAGGCAAGGCCGCAGGCGAAGGTGCAGGCACAACATCCGACATAGCTGCAGGCGAAGGTGCAGGCGGGGCTGCAGGCGAAGGTGCGGACGGATCTTGCCAGGAAGAGACAAGGAAGGCGCCATGAGGATACTCTATGTGGACGATGACGAGCAGATGCGCACGCTGATAGAGTGCATCCTGACAAAGGCCGGTTATGAGTCCTGTGCGGCATGCGATGGGCTCGAAGCCCTTGAGAAGGCGGCATCCTGGGACCCCGACCTCATCATCATGGATGTGATGATGCCCAATTTGAACGGCTTCGAGGCCTGCGAACGCCTTCGGGAAGGTGGCGTGCGCACACCCATCATCTTCCTCTCAGCAAAAGGCGACATCGTGGACAAAGGGGTCGGCTTCGCGGCTGGAGCCGATGACTACCTGGTCAAACCATTCAGCCCCGAAGAGCTGGTCATGCGTGTCCAGGCTCACCTGCGCCAGTACGACCGCCTTTCCGACATGCAAGCGAAGACCATACGCGAAGGAGGCCTTCTCTTGGACCTGCGCTGCTTCCGAGCCTTCGTCGAAGGCAAGGAAGCGCTGCTCACACCGACGGAATTCAGGATACTTGCCTACCTTGCCCAGCGAAAGGGCGAGATAGTCACCCGTGAACAGCTGATCAAGGAGGTCTGGGGCACCGAGTTCGTCGGAGAGACCTCAAGCGTCACCGTGTTCATCCGCAAGATCCGCGAGAAAATAGAGGCCGACCCTTCGCGGCCTCAGCTCATCAAGACGCGCCGCAATGTGGGCTATATCTTCGGAATGGACGGTTAGGAGGCGGCACAGAGGCCTGCGAGCCGGTCTGCGCGGGGGTGCCCCTGACTTACCTGGTTCCTGGCCGACGCAACCAAGCCCCAAAACCTCAAGCGTCAGTGCCCTGCAGCGTGCAGCACCGCCCAAAGGTTTTTGGCTGCCAGCGAAAGAGGCGCACTGGCAGGTGTCAGTGCCCTGCAGCGTGCAGCACGCCCAAGGGTTCGGAGGCATCCTCGAAGGCGACCTCGAATACCCCCAGGCCTCAGGCGGTGGCGCCCCCGCAACTCGATCCCGACCCAGCGCAACAGGCATAACAGTGGTTGCCGAAGCGGATCTCGCGCTTAAGGGTGGTCTCAGCAGCTTCCGGCCTGTCCCGCAGCGCCTTCGCCAATCCGGCTATCGTCATGCCGTTCTTGCAAGGAAGCCCTGCTGCTTGGTTGAAGTCGCAGTCGTAGAGCCTTCCGTCCCACCCGACCGAGACCTGGTTGCGGCACATCATCGAAGGCAGCGTGGAGGGATTGAATGCGGCTATCAAGCGCCCCATGTACGCTTCAAGGTTGCCGCTGCGGCAGAGGAAGTCGCCGAAACGGCCGAGGGGGTTGTTGGTAATGGCGAAGAGGTGGTCGAACACGATCCGATAAGACTCCCAAAGCTTTTGGCGGTATTCACGCTCAAGGGCTGCCTGATCGGGTGGCAAGAAGGCGCCGCCGGGATTGAAAACAAGGTCAAGCTCGAGGTTGGGGCATCCATCCCCGTCTGGCCCCTTCTGGACCACAGCTTGCAGGCTACCGGGGTGGTCATCAGGGCTTTGTACCTGTTGCGCCTCTGCCGGGAAGCCATCGAAGCGATCCCCGACTTGGTCTTGGATAGCACTTCCCGGTCTGGGGGTCGGTACCGGCACCCCAAGAGGTACGAAGCTATCCCCGACTTGGTCGTGGATAGCACTTCCCTGCCGCAACCCAGATTGCGGGTTGCCCTCTGCCCTGCCATAGCCGAGCGCGTTGAGCTTGCGCAGGACGCGTATGACCGCCTCGAAGGATGCCTCGCCCCGCTGCTTCTCCATCGCCTTTTGCGTGTAATGCGGAAGCGACGCGACCAAGGTGACCCCCAGATCCGCATAGAGCTTTGGAAGGTGGGTAAATCCCTCTTCTTCCAAGATCACCAGGTTCGAGCGCACCATCAGGGGGATGCCCCTGCTGGCGGCTGTGCGGATGAGCCACTCGAAATCGGGGTTCATCTCGGGAGCGCCCCCGGTGATGTCCATGCAGGTGAAGCCCCCCGCGCAGAAGGCGTCGAGGCAATCGGCCATGGTCGGGCGGTCCATCAGCTCTATGCGGTCGGGGCCTGCCTGCACATGGCAGTGCTTGCAACTCAGGTTGCAACGCCTTCCTACATTGACCTGCATGATGCCCAGAGCATCCCTGGTATGGCTGTTCTCCTGGTCAAGCCTTTCCTCGAAGGCCGGGAAGGCATCGAGGGCAAGCCGAGCGGGATTGCAGGCCGGATCGTCGGCCTCGAACCGGGAAGCACTCTGGGGGTCGTCTCCCTTTTGCATGTAGGAGGAAGTTTCACGAACGAATGTTTCACGTGAAACATCTTCTTCCCTCTGGCCTTTCATCCATCCAGGGGCATCATCGTGTCCGATGCGCCCCTGATCTTGCCGATAGTCCTCGGTGGAACCCGCCACGCTACAGCTCCAACCGTTTCACGATGCCCTTCATCTGCACCCCATGGGCAAGCGCTGCGCCGCCCCGGATTGCATTGGCCACATGGAAGGCCTCGGTCATCTGTTCCTCGGTGACCCCCTTCTCAAGGCAGGAATGCGTGTAGGAATCGATGCAATAGGGGCATTGCACCGCTGCCGCGACCGCCAGGGCAATGAGGGCTTTCTCGCGGGCCGTGAGCGAACCTTCCTCGAAGACCTTCCCATAATAGGCCATATACAGGTCCCAGAGCTCGGGGGCCTCTTCCCCCATGGTAGCGAACTTGGCCAGGTCCTCAGGCTTGTAGTAGGTGTCCATTGATTCCTCTTTCCTGTTGCCTCTTGGCATACTAGTAGACGTAATCCTATACTTGTACGTATCTACTATATCCTAGCATGAAGCGCTGATGCTTTCAAGAAGAAGAAGAAGAAGAAGAAGAAGAAGAAGAAGAAGAAGAAGA
>JAIRPR010000146.1 GCA_031256895.1 Coriobacteriaceae bacterium | reverse complement strand
CTTCGGCGTCTTCATCACGTTCTCCCTGTGCTACACCTACCAGATCCTGTATGTGTTCGTTGTCCTGACCCGCAAGCCCCCGAAACGTTCAGCCAGCAAGGACCATCGTTTTGCCGTCATGGTCTCGGCACGCAACGAAAGCGCGGTGATAGCAGACCTCATCCACAGCATCAAGGTCCAGAACTACCCCCAAGACCTGATAGACGTCTTCGTCATTGCCGACAACTGCACCGACAATACCGCCGAAATTGCCAAGGAGGCCGGTGCCATCGTGTTTCGGCGCACGAACGATAAAGAGGTGGGGAAGGGCTACGCGCTCGATTACGGCTACACCTGCATCCAAGAGTTCTATCGGAACAGGGCATATGAGGCGTTCTTCGTCTTTGATGCCGACAACGTGCTGGATGTGAACTACTTCCGCGAGATGAACGCGACCTTCGACGCGGGTGCGAAGGCCTCCACAAGCTACCGCAATTCCAAGAACTATGATTCAAACTGGATTTCTGCGGGATATGCGGTCTGGTTCCTGCGCGAAGCCAAGTACCTGAACCAAGCCCGCTTGACCCTGAATACCAGCTGTGCCATCTCGGGAACAGGCTTCTTCATCGCCACCGATATCCTTGAGAAGCACGGCGGTTGGAAGTGGCACCTGCTCACCGAGGACATCGAGTTCTCCGCGCAGAGCATACTCGAAGGTGTGCGCATCAGCTATACGCCCACTGCAGTGCTCTACGACGAACAGCCCATAACCTTCAGGGATTCCTGGAACCAGCGTTTCCGATGGGCAAAAGGCTTCTACCAGGTCTTCGTACGCTACGGTGCCAAACTGGCCAAAGGAGCTGTCACCAACCCGAAGGGTGCACGCTTCGCCTGCTACGACATGCTCATGACCATAGCGCCGGGCATGCTGTTGACCATTGTGTCCGTCACCTTCAACGCCATTATCATAGCCCTGGCGGCTGCCGGCCTCATGTCAACCGGCATCATGATAGCCTCTTCGGTTTCTTCCATCATCTTCTGCATCATAAACTACCTGGTGTTCATGTTCGTCTTCGGCGTTCTGACCACCTTCACTGAATGGGACAACATCCGATCCACTTCGGGCAAGAAGGTCCGCTACATGTTCAGCTTCCCGTTGTTCATGCTGACCTACATCCCCATCGCCTTGATCGCCTTGGTGAAGAAATGCCAATGGAAACCCATATCACACACTATCTCGGTCGATGTTGCCGAGCTTTCCTCTTCGCGCAATGCCTCGGGGAAACAGGAGCGCGCCTGAGCAACCGACCGCTTGACAGCGTATGGGTAATTGCGCCTGAGGCACTGCCCGCTTGACAGCGTACGGGTGTTTGGTTTATCATGGTACGAACAAATATTCGTACCAAGGAGAATCCATGGATATCGCGGAGAAGCTTGAGATCCTTGCCGATGCGGCAAAATATGATGTGGCCTGCACGTCTTCAGGGACACAGCGCGATTCCCAGAAGGGCAGGCTGGGCAGCACCACCTGTGCCGGCATCTGCCACAGCTTTGCCGCTGATGGGCGTTGCATCACCCTGCTGAAGGTGCTCCAGACCAATGTCTGTGTCTACGATTGCGCTTACTGCGTGAACCGTCGCAGCAATGATATCGTGAGAGCGGCGTTCAGCCCACAAGAGCTTGCCGACCTCACCATGGGCTTCTATCGCCGCAACTTCATCGAAGGCCTCTTCCTGAGCTCTGGCATCATCAAGGATCCTGACTTCACCGTCGAGCTCATGATACGAACGGTAACCTTGCTGCGCACCGAACAGGGATTTCGCGGTTACATACACGCAAAAGGGGTGCCAGGGGCATCAACCGACCTGATAGCACAACTCGGCACCCTTGTTGACCGCATGAGCGTGAACCTCGAGCTTCCCTCTGAGACAAGCCTCGGCCTTCTTGCTCCCGAGAAGACCAAGCACGACATCTTCGCTTCCATGGCATACATCAAAGACCATATAGCGGAAGACAAGGACACGCGGGCACTCATGCGCAAGGGAACCTGCTACCTCTCGAAGGCCTCCCCCGCCAGAAAGACGAAGGCTTTTGTTCCGGCAGGACAAAGCACCCAGATGATCGTGGGGGCAAGCCCCGAGGACGACTTCCACATCTTGAACCTGTCAGCATCGTTGTACGAGAAGCTAGAGCTCAAGCGGGTCTTCTTCAGCGCCTATCTGCCGGTAAACAACGATTGGCGCCTTCCTTCGACCGATGCCATCCAGCTCAACCGCGAACACCGCCTCTACCAGGCAGATTGGCTTATGCGCTTCTACAACTTCAAGGTTGATGAGATCATCACTCCTGAAGACCCCTTCCTCGACCCCTTGTTGGATCCCAAGGCAAACTGGGCTATCAACAACCTTGACCGCTTCCCTATCGAAGTGGGCACCGCAAGCTATGAGGAGCTCCTGCGTATCCCCGGCATCGGCGTTCGGGGCGCCAGATCCATCATCAAGGCAAGGCGCACCACTGCCTTGGGCGAACAAGAACTGCGTCGCTTGGGCATCGCCTACAAGAGGGCCCGCTTCTTCATCACCTGCAATGGCCGCTATGGCGGCTTTGGCATCGATTTCACGCCCGAAGGCATCCGCGCACAGTTGGCTGCCCCCATCGATGGCGGACACCGGGGAAGACGTGCCGACAAGGTTCCGGCAGGACAAATGAGCCTGTTCGAGAGCGTCGACAGTCAGGCATCGCAGCTCTTCGACCATGCTTCCTATGGTGGCAGCACCGCTGTGGTGCCATCCTCTGGATCCGTTCCGCAAAGCAACGCGTCTGCAGCACTACATCTTCCCGCATTCAGCCGACACAACGGCACCCCCGCTTCTGGTACCGCTTGCCATCGAAAGAGGCCTGTTCCTGCCTCTCCCGTCAGCAAGACCGCTCGAAATACCGCGGCCTTTCCCTCATCTCGAATGAGGAAGCCACGGGAGAAGGCTATCGTTGTTGCGGGAAAAGAAGCCTAAGGCATACCCAACATGGAAACGACGGCGATAACAGCGTTCAAGCCTGAAGGCAACCCATCGGTGCGCACGCAGGGAGACACGTGCAACCAGAATGCGGCCTATGTCTTCGATGGCACACTGGAAGGGCTGCTCTCGGCGGTCTTTGCTGCTTATTCCTCATCTGAGAAGCCCAGCGACATCCTGTGCGGGAAGGAACTTCAGCCCCGCTTAGGACAAACGGTCATTACGGTAGAAACAAACCTTGAGCACGCGTTCCGGGTGCAAAGAGGAATCTGTGCCCGTTGTGGCCCAATCGTTTTCGAGGCCGTGAAGAGCACTTCTTTGTCAGACGACCCTGCCATCGGTACCATCATCTACCGCTTCCTCCGTTATGCCTTTTCGCGAGACATTGTCCACGATTGCCATGGTTGCCCTCAGAATCTGGGCTGTGGGGGCCTGTGCAGCCAGACCCGGAAGCACAGCCCCCTGAACGATATCGCCCATCATGCCGTAGCCCCCTTCATCGAGGCGAACCGCAGGGTCTACAACGAACGAGAGAAGGTCTTGCAGTTCCTGCGCTTTGCCCACTTGGAAGGGGATGTCTGGTTCGCCCGTTGCAATCCCAATGCATCGGTCGTGCCCTTGGTGATGGATTGGTTCGCGGGGCGCTTCAACACACAGGCCTTCATGATCTACGATGAAGCCCACCACTTGGCAGGCGTGTATGAAGGCAAAGATTGGTTCTTGGTTAAAACCGACCACCTCGACCTGCCCGAACCCTCGCACGAAGAAGCGCAGATGGCTCAAGCATGGAAGCGCTTCTATCGTACTATAGCAGTAGAATCGCGGTTTAATCCCGAGTTGAGGCAAAGTTTCATGCCCAAACGCCTTTGGAAGAACATCACCGAGATGCAAGAGGATCTGCCCGCGTCCCCCACAGTACCCCGGGGGCTGCAGAAGGCGTGAAGGACGCGTTCGCGTATTGGGCCATACGTGAGCGAGGCCTGGACGGCCTTGCCGCCCGATGCGCGGCACGCTGGCGTCTGAGGGCTGCTCCGGGGGCTGCAGAAGGCGTGAAGGACGCGTTCGCGTATTGGGCATACGTGAGTGAGGCCTGAACGGCCTTGCCGCCCGATGCGCGGCACGCTGGCGTCTGAGGGCCGCTCCGGGGGCTGCAGAAGGCGTGAAGGACGAACGAGCGTATTGGGCATACGTGAGTGAGGCCTGGACGGCCTTGCCGCCCGATGCGCGGCACGCTGGCGTCTGAGGGGGGCGGCGCGGGGGGCAGATGGGGTGGTGGTGGACCCAGAGGAATGGGGCAGAAGGATGGGATGGAG
>JAIRPR010000071.1 GCA_031256895.1 Coriobacteriaceae bacterium | reverse complement strand
GCGTACGATTCCGTCGTCATAGCGGCCGATGTGGAAATCGGTGGGACCGACCAGTTGTTCAATCTGCTCGCTGGGCGTGAACTTATGGAAAAGATGGGCATGGAGCCGCAGGTCTGTCTAACGCTCCCCCTGTTGGAGGGCACAGATGGCGTGCAGAAGATGTCCAAGAGCTATGGGAACTACATAGGACTCACCGATACGCCGGCAGACATGTTCGGCAAGGTCATGTCGATTCCCGACGAGCTGATGGTGAAGTATTACCGCCTTGCGTCGACCCTGCCGGTCGAAGGGATCGACGCCATCGAGTCAGGCCTCGCTGACGGTACCCTCCATCCGAACAAGGTGAAGAGGGAATTGGGGCGCAATATCGTGGCTGCCTATCACGACTCCGATTCAGCCCAGGCTGCTGAAGAGCAGTTCGATATCCTGTTCAAGCAGCACGCCTTGCCCGAAGAAATGGATGAGTTCCCCGCCGATCTGACCCCCAATCAAGATGGCCTGGTCTATGTGGCAAAGCTGCTGGCTGAAGCCGGCCTTGCCGCTTCTGCCGCTGAGGCGCGCAGGCTCATCGACGGTGGCGGGGTCCGGGTGAATGGCGAGCCTCTGGCCCCTCGTGCCTACAACATGCCCCCGGCATCCTTGCAAGGCGCAGTCCTGCAAGTGGGGAAGCGCAAATTCGTCCGACTGGTGGAACGGCGCCCGAGCTGATGCTGAAGGAACGGTAGGCGATGCTTGTGACCGATGGAGAAGGCACCAGGCGTCTCGACGCCCAAGGAAAGGTTCCTATGACCCCTGACGTCCTGCGTGTTGAGGGCCTTTCCTTCCGCTGGGGAAATAGAGATGTTCTGAAAGACATCAGCCTCAGCGTGGGAAGGGGACAGCTTGTTTACTTGAAGGGCCCAAACGGCAGCGGCAAGTCTACCTTCCTGCGCTGCGTAGCTGGACTTGTCTGCCCTCATTCCGGATCCCTCTACTTGTCAGGAGAGCGTTTCAAGGGGCAGAACCGCAAACAGCGGGCCCAGCTGGCCTTCGTATCGGACAACCCGGCCTTTTACGACGATCTGACCGCTGTCGAGCACCTGCGCTTCGTGTTGCAGGCAAACCGGCGCATCCACGACTATGCGCAGGTCGAGCTGCTTCTTGAACGTTTTGGCCTGCTGCGTTCTGCCCAGCAGTACCCTTCGTCGTACTCAAGGGGGATGAGAGAGAAGCTTGCCTTGGTGATAGCCTTTGCCTTGAACCCCAGGCTCTACCTTTTCGATGAGCCGTATGCCCCCTTGGACAGCGCTGCCTCTGAGAAGCTCAGCTTCGAGATCGCGCAAAGAGTCGCACAGGGGGCATCGGTCGTGTTGAGCTGCCATCATCCCATACCAGGCCTTGCACCTGACAAGGTGCTCCTCCTTCGGGAAGGGTCCATTCATGAACTGGATGAATCTTTCTTGGGTGAGCACGAAGAAGCCGGTTCCACCCAGCCCCAAGAACCAAGATCGTGCCGGCAGGCGTCCGGCTAAGCGCCATGTCCCCTTTTCTCGGCGATAGCCTCGTCTATGCCCGGCTCAAAGCCCGTTTGGCAAGAGCAGCCCTCATCCGTTCGGCTTCAAGCGTCATCTCTTCCGACTTCAAGGAAGAAAGGAACCTCGAAGACAGGCTTTATCAGGCATACGCCCTGGCATTGATACTCGGATGGCTCGTGCTCATGTGGGTTTACCTGCTCGATGCCACGAACAACCTGTTCCAGGAAGCAGGTCATGGTGCCGCGTGCATCGCTGTGCTGGCCTTCCTGTTCGCCCCCCTAGGGCTGTTTGTGCTGCTGAGCGCGAGGAATGCAAGGACAGCGCCTTGGAGGATGTCACACGCCGATATCGCCTTTGTCGCTGCAAGCCCGCTTAAAACAGCAGGAATCATGGTGTGGGAGGTGCTGTCCTCTGTGCTTCTGTGGTCCTTTGCGGCTGCTTTGCTGGGCTTCTTGGTCGGCAGCGCTTTTTCTGTCTGCGTCAACGATATGCTGCCTTTTTTGGGGGAAGCGACAGGCTTGGATGAGGCTGCGAAAGCCATCCTGTCTGCCAGCCCTGTTGGGCCCTTGTGCTTCGGTGCGCTTTCTGCCTGCTGTGCGGTCCTCTGGGCTTGGCTTATAGGCGTTATGCGCATGGCAGTGCCCATGAAATGGAACACCCGATATCTTCTTTGCATAGGTGCTTGCCTTGTCCTGCTCGTGGCTGTAGTAGCCTTGGCGGCATCTCCTTTGTTTATGCCAGTGGCTTCTTCTCTGATGCTTCCCCAGGTCAATGGTTCGACAGGTTTGGAATCCCTCCTACAGCCGGCTCAGGTTCACATGATTGGCGCGCAATTGCGGTTCATCGCCCAAGGCTTGGCATTGCCCAGCTTATGTCTGCTTCTTGCCTTGTGTATCCTTGGTTTGGCCGCATTTATTGCAGCGAGCAGGCATGTGGATGTGACGAAGGTCGTACATGAGGGATCCTTCAATGCCGATTTGCAAAGCATCCGCCATATGCCCCTCTATGATGCTGCCGGCTATGCAGAGATACGGCGAAAGAAGCGCTTGGCACGTCGGCGTCCAAGGGGTAGCCTTCCTGGTGGCCAAGGATCAAAGGCACTTTTCTCACGGGCCTTCCTTTCTCATGCCCGCCAGCTCGACGGCCTGCCCTCCATCATGTTCTGGGGGATGATGGCTGCTCCGGTTTCCCAGGCCTTGCTCCTTAGCCCGCAGCCCCTTCTGTTTTGGATGCTTTGGGCCCAAGCCCTGCTGTTGATGCCTCAGGGTGTGCGCGAGGTCACCAGGTGCTTTCGGGAAGATATGGGGAACACCCTGGTAGGAAGCCATCTGCCGTTCAGCACATTACGGTTGTTCCTCGGCGATTGTGCATTGCCAGGGGCAATCTGTGCGGCTGTCTCGGTGGCAACAATCGCTATCATGACAAGCCTTGGGGCGGTTCTGCCATTAGACCAGGTGGTCTTCGCTGACAACAGAGCCACGGGCACATTTGGCATCCGCATACCGGAACTACTTTGGGCTATTGCGCTTGGCTTAGGAACGAACATGGCCCTCTTCCTGTGTGCGGCATTGGAGTGCATCCCCCTTTTCGGTACTGGCAGGCAGGCAAGTTACGAGCTGGCCGCCCTGGTGTTTGCTGCGGGTCTCTTCCTGACGGCTCTTGTGCAGATCCCCCTGCTTTCGCTGTTTTTCATCCTGGCCTTCTGCACTGTGCTTGCCCTGCTTCTTAAAGCGACGGATCCACCCCCACGTCGTTGAAGCACCAGGATACAACGGTGATACGAGCTATAAAATGGATGTTGACAAACAAGTTATCATGACTCAGAAACAAGCCAGAGTTTGCTCCTACAATGAGGTAATGTTGCAGCCATTGTTTCGAGTATCGGATGATTGGGTGACAGGTAGGTTCATGATGAAATGGGTTAAGCGTACTTCAAAGAGGGCTTTTTCAACGATAATCAGCTTTTCTTCAGTCTTCATGATGATCGTGCCTTTGCTTGGCATGGCAGAGCCGGTTGAACCGAAAGGCGCTGGAGGGGATGCGTCACGTGAGCAAACACTAACGGACGATACCGTTGAAGGATCCATACTTGCAGATGTTCCTCGTGTGCCAGTCACTGATGGACAGATTGAGGAGGTAATAGGTACCTTCGATGATGAGTGCAACCCTGGGTTTGCAGGAGATCCGAATTATGGGGGGTGGTCATGGTGAGGCGCTCGAAGAGGGCTTTGTTGCCGCTTCTTGTGGGAATGGTGTTGGCCTTACCGTTGCTCGCCTCATGCATACGACCCCAGCCAGATGTCGCCACAGCAGCCCCAGACATGGCCGAAGGAATAGCCGAAGAACACGAGCTGCCCACGCAGACCCTGGAGAGCCCTGTGCTTCCAAGCGTTGCAAGGGCCGCCTACAACGGGGAGCCCTCCGAGACCGTCCTGGGGGCTTATGAGGGCGACCGATCGACGATAGCCAACGATGATGCCAAAGCCTTGCTTTCCCTGTTGGGAATACCCTCTGATGTCGAGGCTTCGAGCAAGGCCACCTTGGTGCAAAGGGATTTCCCGGGAATGAGGCTTGTGCGCGTCGAATCAGAAGTCGCTCAGACGGACTTCGACGAGCAAGGCAACCTGATCTCTGCGCACAACCTTACGGCCAGGTCGGCTATCGACAGGGAACGGCGCGACTACGGGGTGAGCCAGGAGCCGTCAGCTCCTGCACCCGTGGCCGCCTATGACGACCCCGGGGAGCTCTTCGGGATAATCGACAAGGTGCAATCGGCCTGCAGGCTATTTGACTACCAGGTGGTCGTCTGCGACTTAGACGGATATGGCGTGTGGACGGTCGTCTGGAACAAACTGCTTGCTGAAGGCCTCTTGAACCCTTACGACACGGTGGGCATCAACATTGATGCTGCTGACGGTTCCATCACGAGCTTTCAGCGAAGCTTTGTCGAGCCGAATGCGACGGAGCCGCTCCTGGGGCAACAGGAGGTCGCCGTCTACGCGCAGCCTGTCATCGATGCCTTGTCGGCAGACAGCAAAAGGGAGGGCGCACCCAGCCGACTGGATGGGAATGAGGGCACCAGCAGGGCATTCATTGCAGCTTGCGAGCTCTGCATCTTCAGGCCGAACTTCCTGTGGGAGGAAGGCGGCCCCTATAAGCCAGCGGACTTCGTTCGCTTGGCGTGGAGGGTCACCCTGGGCAGCGGAGATCAGGTGTACGTCGATGCAAGAACCGGAGAAGTCCTGGGTGGCGATCAGATCCAGGCGTTACTGGACCAGGAATTCCCGGGCAGGTGATTCGAAGGGGAAAGATAGTTCAGTCACAGCCAACAGGGCAAGTGACATCACCAAGCCCCGATGCCCTACCCGCCTCAGTTGTGTCCCGACATCGGGATAATGAACAGTGGTTTTATCGCGCGTTCCTGCAGCCCCACAGCAGAGAATCCCCGCCGGTTCGGCTGAGGATCCTTGTCTTGGTTGTTTCGATAGTCCCTTAATACAAAACCACGCTAAGGGGAAGTTATAGTCCGCACCCCCCAGTGTTGCGTTAACATTTTCAACCAACCATTTTTGAATTTCTCAAGTATCTTAAAAAACCCCTTGAATTCGCTTGCAGTCAACCGCCATTCCTAGTACCATATTTCACCCGCACCGAACCGGCG
>JAIRPR010000203.1 GCA_031256895.1 Coriobacteriaceae bacterium | reverse complement strand
TGAACTGGGGCAGACCGAGATTGTTGCCGAGGCAGCCAGTGTGAGAGAGGCAATCGAGAAATTGAAGGAACATGCCTGTGACGTCATGTTCCTGGACATCAACATGCCTGAGGCCACAGGCTTGCAACTTGCAGATGCCCTGTGCCGTTTGAAGATTCCCCCCGCAGTGGTTTTCGTGACAGCCTACAGCGAGTTCGCCTTGGATGCCTTCAAGGTGAATGCGGTAGATTACCTGGTTAAACCGGTCGAAACTGAGCGTCTTGCACAAGCGGTTGCCCGGGTGCGCGAACACGTTGCGCTCCATGCAAGGGCGCAATGCAGCGAACGCATCCCGGTTGAGAAAGGCGGCAAGAAGATCCTTATCGGCATCGACAAGATCCGTTTCGTCATGGCACGCGACGATTACGCCTACCTGCAAACCGATGCCGACCGCTTCTTTTCCACTGTCAGCCTGGCGCAGCTTGAGAAACGCCTGGACGGACACGGCTTTTTCCGCGTGCATAGGGGATATCTGGTCAATCTTTCCCTGGTTGAGGAAATCGAGTCGGTATCAGGGGGCACCTTGTTGCTCACGCTGAGCGGCACTGAAGAGAAGATCCCGGTCTCCCGGCGCAGGGTCTCCGCGCTTAAGAAGGCGTTAGGGATATAATGCCAGACGCTATGCGGGCAGTAGCCTGTGTCACCTTTTGGCAGAACCGGCAAGTGTGTGTGCGTGCACTGAGTGATACCCTGTCCTCGTAGACCCGAAGCCCGCATTACGGCACGGCAGGGGGGTTGGTGCGGTGTGGACAGGATTTTCGTTGAAAGAAGGTCGTATGCTTAATGGAGAAGCGGAAAAGCTCTACCCTTCCGCAAAGGCATTAGTAAAAGAAAAGGTGGCAAGCCGCATCCATGCCAAGGATGCAAGCCTGTATGCCTTCTCGGAGGAAGCGGTATCCTGTGCTGAGAACTATATGGGCTGGACCGACCTGGCCAGCAAGCCCCCTGTTCCCCCTGTTGAGATACAGGCTTTCGCTGACCGGGTGATAGGCGAAGGGCTGCGCACGGTGGTCCTGATCGGACAGGGCGGATCGACCCAGGCCCCCATGACCATCACGAAGTACAACAAGCTGAAATCCGGGCGTGTCGCCTTCCGAACGCTCGATTCCGATTCGCCGGTGCGTGTCCGTGCCATAGTGGCTGAAGCAAATCCCGAGAACACCCTGATCATCGTGTCATCGAAAAGCGGTGGCACCATCGAGCCCCGCCTGGCGTTGCAGGCAGTGCGACAGGTCCTGTTCGAAGGCATGGAAAAGGCTGAAGAGGCAAAACACTTGGTGGCCATCACCGACCCTGGCTCAGAGCTTGAACGGCAAGCCCACGATGAAGGGTGGCTGGCGGTCTTTCCCGGCGAACCAAGCGTGGGCGGGCGCTTCTCTGCGCTATCGGTCTTCGGCCTTTTGCCGGCAGCTTTGGCGGGCATCGACATCGAGGAATTCCTCCAACATGCCCTGGATGCCGAAAAGCGCTGTTCAGAAGATGCTATCGACAACCCGGCAATAAGCCTGGCCGCCTTCCTGTATGACAACTACCTTCGTGGGCGCGACAAGTTCAGCTTCTTCACGCCTAAGCGCGGGCGTGTGCTGGGACTCTGGATAGAGCAGCTGGTCGCCGAGAGCCTGGGTAAGGAAGGGAAGGGCATCCTGCCCAATATCGAACTGGATGCGTTGCTGCTTGCTCAGGACAGGGGAGATCGGAGTGCTATCGTCTACCAGACGCAGACCGACCTGTGGGATGAACGGAAGAACTTCGAGATGAGCCTTGCCTATATCGATGCCTCCATCCCGCGCATCAACTTCAAGATAGACAACGTGTCAGAGCTTGCTGAGCACTTTGTGATGTGGGAATACGCCATAGCCATGTGCGGCCACCTGATGAAGGTGTGCCCCTTCGACCAGCCGGATGTCGCTTCGGCAAAAGAGGTCGTCCTTGACATCCTGAAGAACGGCCAGCCCGCACCGCACTTCTTCGAGGATTATATAGGCCCCATACAGACCGGCGAACTAGAGGTCAGTGTGGCAGCGGCACTTGGTGGCAAGAAGATGGTTGGCGCTGCGGAAGCCCCAGGCGGTGCGGCTGAAGGCTCAGGCGCTGCGGAAGCCCCAGGTGTGGCAGAAACCCCTGGCGTGGAAGTCCCAGGCGGGGAAGCCTCAGGTGTGGCGAAAGCCCCGGGTGTGGCGGAAACCCCGGGTGTGGAAGCCCCAGGCGCTGTGGAAGCCCCAGGCAGGCTGACTCCTTGTGCCAAACCCGATGCACTGCGGCCGAACAGCCTGAATGGCGCTTTGGCCGCACTTTTCGGAAGCATCAAGCCGGGGGATTACTTCGCATTGAACGCCTTCCTTCCCTTTACGGGCGAAGGCCGTCGGGAAGCCCTGGAGAACATCAGGCACGGTGTGGGGGACAAATGCCGGGTGGCTTCATGCCTGGAAGTTGGCCCTCGTTACCTCCATTCGACCGGGCAACTCCAAAAAGGCGGTCCCAACACGGGCGTGTACCTGATTGTTTCTGCCGATGAATTGAAGGACATTGCGCTCGACAACGAAGCAGAGAGCTTGGGAGCATTGGCAAAAGCCCAGGCTTCAGGCGATTTCAAGGTGCTTTCCGACCGAGGGCGGCGCGTGGTGCACATCCATCTGCCCGACAATTCGGGCGTGACGCTGCGTGCTTTGGCCGACCTGGTGCTCAAGGTCTTGGAAGAAGGGGAAAGGCAAGAGCCATGCGACCGGTAGTGGCAAGAGCCATGCGACCGGTAGCGGCAAGAGCCATGCGACCGGTAGTGGCAAGAAATCCACAAAGGCACAAAGAACTCCGATTGACATGAGAGAAGCGCTTGACATCCAGGTCCAAGGGATTGTGCAGGGAGTGGGCTTCCGTCCTTTCATCTATCGATTGGCCAGGCGTTATCTTATCACCGGTTGGGTCCTTAACGCGGCGGACGGCGTCTCTATCCACGCGGAAGGAGAAGCCGCGCATCTCGACGGCTTCGTCTTGGAGATCTCAGAGAACCCGCCCGCTGCTTCCCGAGTGACCGAGATAGAGATGAAAGAGGTTCCCCTCGAGGGCTTCGAGGGCTTTGAGATCCGCTTTTCCGATGAAGGCGAGGTCGAACGGACCACCTTGGTCTCGCCCGACCTTGCAACGTGCGAGGATTGCACGCGTGAGCTCTTCGATCCGCAGGACCGGCGATACCGCTATCCCTTCATCAACTGCACGAACTGCGGTCCGCGCTTCACCATCATAGATTCCCTCCCCTATGACAGGAAAAGCACCTCCATGAGGGATTTTGCCCTTTGTGCACACTGTGCCCGCGAATACGGCGACCCTCTGGACCGGCGCTTCCATGCGCAACCCGATGCCTGCTTCGCCTGTGGGCCCCATATCAGCTGGCGTTGGGCAGCCGAACAGTCTTCCGTTTGTGCAGCAGAGAATAAAGGGGAAGTCAACCTTGCGTTCAGAATAGAGGGAAAAGGAAAAGCTGCCCCTTCGATAGGAAAGGATGAGCAAGGGGAAGCTGTCCCTGCGGTTGGAGGTGCAAGAAAGGGAGAGGTAGCCCCTGAGGTCGGGAGGGGGGATTATGGAAAAGCTGCCCCTTCGATCGGAAAGGATGAGCAAGGGGAAGCTGCCCCCGCGGTTGGATGCGAAAAAAACGGGGAAGGCAAACCTGCGGCAGAAGGAGATGTGGGCCAAGATGCGCCCCCTGTGTTCTGGGGCGATACACGCGCAAAGAGCGATGCCATCTTCGCCGAAGCAGTGGCTGCCTTGCGCAGGGGAAAGATTCTGGCAGTAAAAGGGCTGGGAGGCTTCCATTTAGTGTGTGATGCCGCAAATGAGGATGCCTTGGCCGCCTTGCGGAAGCGGAAACGCCGCAAAGGGCAGGCCTTTGCCGTCATGATGCCCTCTCTCGAAGAAGTCAGGCAGTATTGCCAAGTGAATGCTGCCGAAGAAAAGCTTCTTTGTGGGTCGGAACGCCCCATCGTTTTGCTAAAGAAGAAGCCAGGGGTGCGTTTTGCCCAGGGTTTGGCAGATGGCCTGACCGAACTCGGCGTCATGTTGCCCTATACTCCCATTCAACACATCCTTCTGCATGATTTCGAAGGTATGCTGGTCATGACTTCAGCAAACATCCATGACGAGCCCATTGTGACCGATGATGAAGAGGCGTACCGAAGCTTGCGGGGGATTGCAGATGCCTTCCTAGGACACAACCGGGCAATAGTATCGCGCTACGACGATTCGGTCGTGCGTGTCTTACATGTTGCGGAAAGCGGCTTTCCCATCCAGATCATCCGTCGTGCGCGGGGATATGCTCCCTTGCCCTTGGCGTTTCCCTCACGCGAGGCTGCCGTGACGAACGCGGATTCGCAAGGCATCGCCGTGTCGAATAATGCCACACGGAATACTGATGCGCAGGATGCTGCCCCGCAAGGCGTCACCGAGAGCGATGGGGCTGCGCAGGATGATGCTCATCAGGATACTGCCGAGCAAGATAGGGCATCCCGAAACGCAATCTGCCATGTGTTTGCGACCGGGCCGGAACAGAAGAACACCTTCTGTTTGACACGGGAAGGCGAGGCCTTCGTCTCGCAGCACATCGGGGATATGGAAAATGCTGAGGCCTTCGATGCCTGGCTTGCCGCAAAGCAACGCTACGAGCGCCTCTTCGAGCTTTCCCCTACCGTAATCGCTTGCGACTATCACCCCGAGTACCTTACCAGCAAGTGGGCATATGAACAGGCAAGGGTTCCACAACCACACATGCAGGAGAGTGAAACGCAGCCACGCATGCAGGAGAGTGAAACACAACCACGCATGCAGGAAAGGGATGCGCAGCCACGCATACAGAAAAGGGCGGCGCCTTCCCTCATCAAAGTGCAGCATCATCACGCACATATCGCGTCGGTGATGGCCGAGCATTCCTTGGAAGGGCCTGTGGCCGGCTTTGCCTTCGATGGCACCGGATATGGCCTTGACGGGCAGATATGGGGCGGTGAGGCCCTGTTATGCAAAAGGGAGGGGTTCGAGCGTTTTGCCAATTTCGCCTACATCCCTATGCCTGGCGGGGCGGCGGCCATCAAGCATCCCTTGCGTATGGCCTTTGGGGCATTGTGGGCATTCGACCTGCTTGGCCACTCTGCGGCGCAGGCAACCATAGAAGAGCTGGGAAGCCAGGCCGCATTATGCGAAAGCATGATAGAGAAAGGCCTCAACACGCCTTTCACTTCTTCGGTCGGCAGGCTTTTCGATGCTGCTTCCGCAATCCTGGGCATCTGTACCGAGCCGCGCTATGAAGGGGAAGGTGCCATCCTGTTGGAGGCAGCCATAAGTCAGGAAGAGGCAACGGAAGCCACCATAGCCCTGGGTTCGCCAAGGGAAGCAGTATCCGCATCAGCTCATGCGTCAAGCTTTTACGAAGATAACGTACAGATGTTTCACGTGAAACATCCCTCACAATCGGGTGTCTGCGCAGATGCTTTCGTGACCCCCGGTTCTCCAGCGGAAGCCACCGTAAGCCCGGGTTCTCCAACGGAAGCTTGTTCGCCTATGGATGCCTATCCAATCGCAATCATCAAGAACGCAGCGCTCGCGAACAGTACCGCGCAAGACACCTCAGCAATCCTTATGGATGCAGCTCCTTTGTTCAAAGCCCTGCTTGACGATAAAGCTGCAGGGGTGCCCAAGGGCATCATCGCACGCAGGTTCCACGATGCCTTCATACAGGCTGTGCTTGATCTGAGCCAATTGGTGCGGGCAGCCTACGACATCGATGTTATTGCGCTTTCAGGCGGTGTGTTCATGAACCGCTATCTTATAGAACACCTTCTGATCGGGCTTTCTCAAGCTGGTTTCACGGTAGCCATCAACCGTGACCTGCCGCCCAACGACGGCTGTGTCTCCTACGGTCAAGCGCTAGTTGCCCAGGCTTTGCATCCCGCTATCCCAAAAGCCTGAGTAAGGGTCAAACGCGATTTAACGCGTAATGTCAGACCTCTACGAGGACTTGTACCTTTCATGTAAAAGCAGCTCTCCGCTGCCCAAAGTGCTACTATCAGGGTGCTGGTAATTAACGGATCCAAACTGAACGGTATTCCCTTTATGTTCTTTGATGTCTAAACCCGTGGCTTCACCAATGCCATCACAGAAAGTTTCACTATGTTCACGAATGCAACAATCCTGTATTTTGTTACCGCTGTTGAATACGGAAGTTATACTGAAGCATCACATCATCTCTTTGTCTCCCCTCAAACGGTGGCAAAAGCAATCGGTGGACTTGAGAAGGAGATAGGATTTAGCCTATTACACAAAAGCACACGGGGGGTTTCATTGACGGAGGAAGGTGCTGTGTTCTATGAGAGTGCATGCCATTCACTCCAAGCAGCCAAACACCTTAAGCAATTGGCATCTGACCTTGCAAAAAACAAGAATTCCAACAGACTGTCCCTTGCTCTGCCCGTTTCGACTTTTCGGGGAGATTACATTCCAGAAAGAATAATCAATCGATTTCATCGAGAAAACCCCGAATTTGTGCTTGATGTGTATCCTGCCACAAACGGTGCTTGTTGGTCGGCATTAGAAGAAGGTGCTGTGGAAGCTGCTATTATAGGCGGTAAAGTGGCTGAAATTTCCTGACACGCAAAGCCAATTCCTAAGTGAATCTTGCTACCTGTCTATCCTACCACAAATCTTGCGTCCGGCTGTGGAAAATCAAACCGAAGGATTGATTTGA
>JAIRPR010000198.1 GCA_031256895.1 Coriobacteriaceae bacterium | reverse complement strand
CCCTGTGCCCCCTGTCCCCGTAGCCGCGTCCCTCCTATCTGCGTTCTCGCAAGCCGGGCGGTTGATGGGTCTATTTGTGTGAATCTCGAACGCTCGCAGCATTCTTCGGTTTACGCTCTGTTTACACGGCTGTGCTATGCTTGCGTCTAAGCTTTGGACAGGGCTTGCGGGCGGCCTCTCAGGTTGGTCCTTGAAGCCATCCGTCCAAGAAGGAATATCGGGTGTTTGATCCCTCGGGCGATTTGACAGCACTGCCGGGGAGACCGCAAATGCACCCAAGTGACAGCATTTCCCGTAAATGAGGCGGTCATATGAACAGGAACAGAAGCAGAAACAACAGCACCAGCAAGATAATGGTGGTCGATGACGACCCCTACATCCGCGAGCTTGTCTGCGTCCAGCTGAAGAATGCCGGTTTCGATGCCTGTGAGGCAAAGGATGGGCGCGACGCGCTGGCTCGGATCGCCGAAGAGGACCCCGACCTTGCGGTCATCGACCTTATGATGCCCAATATGGATGGCTTCGACCTCTGCCGCACCCTGCGCAAGTATTATGAGAACCTGCCTGTTCTCATGCTGACCGCAAAAGGCGAGCTGCCTGCAAAGGTCAAGGGCTTCGAAGCCGGTGCCGACGACTACCTTACCAAGCCTTTCGAGGCCGCCGAGCTCATCTTGCGCGTCAAAGCGCTTCTACGGCGGTTCCGGATAGAGGCATCGCAGGTCATCTGCTTGGGTAATACCATAATAGACAAGAACAGCCGCACCATCACGGTGGGTGGCGAAAGAAAGGACATCCCTTTGAAGGAATTCGAGCTGCTCTTCAAGCTTGCAGGCTTTCCAGGGCGCACCTTCACCCGCGATCAATTGATAGAAGACGTTTGGGGCTACGACTTCGAGGGGAACGAGCGCACCCTGGACGTACACATCGGTCGTTTGCGCGAGCGTTTCCCGGAAGAATCGGCAGGTTTCAAGATAAGCACCCTGCGTGGCCTGGGCTACCGTCTGGAGGCTACCTCATGAACCCTGTGGACAGGCACTCCAACCAATCGAGCCATATGGACAGGCATCCCAGCCAGCCGAGCACCGCAGGTAGACGCCCCGGTAGACACGGGGATCCCTCCCAAGGCTCTCAAGCCGACATGCCAAGCCACGTGGGAAGGGACCACCGGCCATGGATGATTGTTCCGGGCATCCTGTTCATTCTGTTAATGTTGGGCTGCTTTTCCGCCTTGGGCTTCTTGTTATGGAGCCGTCTTGCCCCTGCGATGCCGTCATTGCCCTTGACGGTTGTTTCCTGTGTGAGCGGCTTTGTCTTCTTTGGTGCCTTCGTTTGGTTGGCGGGTCTGTTCCAGCGCTTCAGTAAGAAGAAGATGCTGGTGAATGCGCACCGCAACATTCTTGAAGCCATCAATCACATCGCCCATGGGAACTTCGACGTGCGGGTACAGGTCGATCCCCGCGATCCGCACCAAGAGCTTGCGTGGGCGGTCAACAAGATGGCTCATGACCTCGGCGGCTTAGAGACCATGCGCCAGGATTTCATCTCAAACGTGTCACACGAGATACAATCGCCCCTGACAAGCATAAGCGGCTTTGCGGCGCTTCTCAAGGAAGACGGCCTGCCAGACGAGGAAAGGCGCCATTATGCCGAGGTGATTGAAGCTGAAAGCAAACGGCTTTCGGCGCTCAGCGACAACCTTCTGAAGCTGTCCGCCTTAGATGGTGACCAAAAACCGCTTGTTGTCAGGGAATTCAGACTTGACAAGCAATTGCTGCACAGCGCGTTGGCTACCGAGCCTCAATGGACGGCTAAGGGTCTCACCCTTGAAGTGGAGCTGCCGCCTTGCCTGATAGAAGGTGATGAAGGCCTTCTCTCGCAGGTGTGGATGAACCTTTTGCATAACGCCATAAAGTTCACTCCGAAAGGCGGCTGCCTGGGACTTGCGCTTGCGGAAGAGGAAACGGCACCAGGCGTCCGTCAAGCAGTGGTGCGCGTGAGCGATACCGGCATCGGAATTGCGCCGGAAAACCAGATCCATGTCTTCGAGCGGTTCTATAAGGTGGACAAAGCACGCGAGCGCAGCCTGGGCGGAAACGGCCTTGGCCTTTCGCTGGTCAAGAAGATAGGAGAGCTTCATGGGGGCAGCGTGACCGTGGAAAGCGTGCTTGGGCAAGGATCAACCTTCATCGTGACCCTGCCACAGAACGCCCAAAACCGCACAGCCACGCCCTAGGGCACAGGCGGGGCACAGGGACGGTGGGCACAGGGACGGTGAACACAGGGACGGTCAACACAGGGACGGTCAACCCGTCCACGTTCTGTTATCCATCAATTGACAAACCTAGGTGGGCATCAAGTGAACTTTTGGCGCTACAAAAGTGAAACAGGAAAAGTGGACGAATCGTCCCTCTATCCACGCTTTGCGTCAACCGCAGCTATGGCTCGAGTTCAACCAACTGCAAGTCGCGGGAGCCTGGACATATACTCTATCATCCTCTGTTCGAACAAGCAAGTGAAGTAAACAGACAATATGACCCGAGCCCTGCCGGCCGCACCGCCGCAAGTGCTCGGGCAGCAAGAAAGCCCCTTTGTGCCGAAGCCATCTGAGGCACCGTGGGCCGTTGCTGCTTTAAACTGTCAGTAGTAAAAACCGGTACGCGCAGCCGTGCCACAGACACAGGAAGGAGCCTTCTCATGGCACAGTATACCATCAACACGACCCACAGCTCGGTATTCGGCATGGACGTGCACGCACGCACGGTCACGGTATGCGGCATAGACCGCACTGTCGGCGAGGTGAGGAAGAGGAGGTTCGCCAACAGCCCCACCCCCTCCGAGATCGCCGCCTGGATGCAGGAGAACTTCAGCGCCCCCCACTATGCCGCCTACGAGTCCGGCTGCACGGGCTTCCATCTGGCCCGTGAGCTGAGGGCGCAAGGGATAGACTGCGATGTGGTGGCCGTCTCGAGCATCGCCCGGTCCGCCGACGACCGGCAGAGCAAGAACGACAGCCGCGACGCCTCCCGCCTGCTCTCCGAGCTGATCTCGCCCATGCCAACCTACACGGTGGTGTGGGTGCCCGACAAGCCCTGTGAGGCGTCGCGCGACCTCGCCCGTGCCCGTGCGGACGCCGTGGTGGCGCTCAAGCGGGCCAAGCAGCAGCTCTCCGCCATGCTCCTGCGCTACGGGCACTCCTGGAGCGAGAAGACCAAGACCGGCAGGCTCAAGAAGACCTGGGGGCGCGAGCATTGGGCCTGGATAGACGGCATACGCCTCGAGGAGGCCATGGCCCAAGAGACGCTGGAGTTCTACAAGCAGGTGGTGAAGGAGTGCGCGGAGCGCGTCTCGCAGGTGAGCGCACTGGTGAGGGGGCACGCTGGGCAAGCGCGCATCAAGCCCTACGTCGATGCGCTGTGCTGCCTCAAGGGCATCGACACCCAGACCGCGTTCCTGGCCGCTGCGCAGTTCGGGGACTTCAGCCGCTTCAGCAACGGGAGGTCCGTCTCCAAATGGCTCGGCGTGGTGCCGCGCGAGGGCTCCAGCGGCGAGCGCCAGGCGCACGGGCGCTTCACCAAGGCGGGGGACGGGCACCTGAGGAGCTCCCTCCTGGAGGGCACGGGCTCTTTGTCCAGAAGGAGCGCCGACATGAAAAGGCCCAAGGCCGGCCAGGTGGTGTCTGCCGAGGTCATCGGCATATGCAACAAGGCCAACAGGCGCCTGAAGGGCCGCTACGAGCACCTCACCAAGGAATCCAGGCTCCATGTCAACAAGGCCAGGGTAGCTGTGACGAGCGAGCTCGTGCGCTGGTGCTGGGTGGTAGGCCTTGCGGTGCAGAAGGGCCAGGCCGTGGCTCCGTAGCCCCTATCGGGCCTTGCAGGGTGCAGCGCCGGAGCCAAGGCGGGCTGCGCCGCTTGACAAGGATATCCTCCAAGGCAGCCCTTGGTTTAAGCTGTTGGGGAATCCGCGTGTCCCCATTGTGCGCCAGATGCGAACCGTCTGGTATGCACGCAGACAGAGTGAGCAGCCATCAACATGGCCGCATTGAGCGGACAGCCCCGATCGGAACAGTTGAAGTGCAGGCCGCATAGGCGGTATCTGCGGATATGAGAGTGCTGAGCAGCAGATCAACGATTTGCATTAAGCGAGGGCGGGCAAGGGATGATGTCGATAAAGTGTGGCCGATCCGTGTCTTCGACGGGAGGTACGGATTGGCCTTTTATTGCCTCTTGACACAGGCTCGGGTCATATGAAGGGGACGTAAGTTGGTCGGAAGTCGTGCGCAGGGCATCAAGGGGAGCGGCACTCTGACTTCAAAAAGACATTAGAATTCTGCCCCTCGGTAGCTATCGAGTAAATGCGATAACTACCGAAGCCACTGGATAGATTTATTGCCTATCGTATTGGCAGATGAATTGCATATTCTTTAATTTGCCGATAGAGCGTTGTCCTGCTGATTCCCAATAACCGTGCAGACTGAGTGATATTGAAGCGGGAAGCGTTCAAGGCATCGACGACAGCTTGCCGTTTCATGTCTACTAAAGATGTTGACTTATGCAAGGAGAGCTGTGGTTCTGAACACCCTGATCTTAGTATGTCTTTTGGAAGATCCTCTACCGTTATGTGTCGGTGCTTACAAACATCGCATGCGTAGTGGACAGCTGCTCGAAGCTGCATGACATTGCCTGGCCATGGGTATGCTTTCAGCACCTCTACCACCTCGTTGGAATACTTAATACGGAAAGGCGCTTCGCGCAACTGGTAATATTTTTCTAGGAAAGAATCGACTAATAGAGGGATGTCTGCCCTTCGGTTGCGAAGTGGGGGTATATTGACAATGAAGGAAGATAAACGGAAATACATCTCACGCGAAACAGACGCAGAATGTTCCAGTTCTTGGGGGGTCAGACAGGAGGTTGCAAGTATCTTATAGGAGGTTGCAACCCTCTGTGTCCCCGCGATGCGGGTTATCTGTCGTTCGTCGTAGTAGCGGATGAACGCCAATTGCAGATCGGGAGGCATTTTTTCTATACAGTCAAGGAGCAAGACTCCACCGTTAGCCTGCTCCAGCAGTCCTTTGCTGATTTTTCCTGACATTGCTTCGAATCCAAACAATGCCTTGCTCCCGTAGGCATCGTTCAGCTGGGCACAGTTTATCGAAACGAAAGGCCTGGAGTTGCCAAAAGCGTTATGAATAGCCCTCGCGAAGCTTCGCTTACCGGTGTAAATCTCGCCGGTTAAGAGTACCGGTGCTGTCCGAGGGGCCAGATTGATGGCTTTCTGTTTGCAATCGATGAATGCGGGCGAGTTTCCCAGGAGGTCTGAAAAGCCTTCAGTTCCAGCTTCGATGCTTTCACCGATTCTCGGATGTCGTGAGATGTGTTCATCAGAAGAAAGCCGGAAGAGTAAAATGCTCGAGACATGCTTGTCATAGACCTTATACCGGAGAGGTCGCGAACTCACACAGCAAGTCTTAAGCTTTCCTTCGATTGAAATTTCCAGTACATGGTCTCGGACGATTTTTCCGCTCATGATAAGGTCGTAGAGCTCAGGTGTCGAACTAAGCACTAAAGTGGCTGAAATTTCCTGACACGCAAAGCCAATTCCTAAGTGAATCTTGCTACCTGTCTATCCTACCACAAATCTTGCGTCCGGCTGTGGAAAATCAAACCGAAGGATTGATTTGA